>NZ_JAARMB010000009.1:0-223471 GCF_012985615.1 Pseudomonas sp. WS 5412 | reverse complement strand
TGGCCGCAGGCAGGTATTGCGCAGTGGGCACCCCGGCATGGATGCCGGGGTAGCCGCGACACGGCCATGGATGGCCGATCGCGGCGGGCCCACGGAGCAATGCCTGACTGCGGGCATGCCGAGCCTAGGCGAGGCACCGAGTGGTGGGGCAAGAGCCCTTTTGGTTACTTTTGGGGCTCTCCCTCCGTGTCAGGCTACCTGTCGCGCTTGTTGATTGACTCAATTATTCAAGAGGGCGAAGGTGTGTAGCAATGTCCAAGCGTTATGACGACGAATTCAAAGACTGGGCCGTTCTGCAAATGATGCCGCCCCTCAATCGCTCAGTGGCAGACCTTGCCGTTGCGCTCAACCTCACGCCACAGTCACTGCGTAACTGGAGACAAATGGCTAGAGATAAAGGTTTGATCGTGCCGGGAAACGGCAAAACCAGTGATCAATGGTCCAGCGCCGATAAATTCAATGCTGTCATGGAAACCGCTCCGTTGAGCGAGGTGGAAATCTCCCAATACTGCCGAATCAAGGGCGTTTATCCGGAGCAAATCCAGCAGTGGCGCGAAGCCTGTCAAAACGCCAATACCCTGGCTGACCTGAAGCCCAGCGCAGAGAAAACTGCCGAACAACGACGAATCAAAGAGCTGGAACGTCAGTTGATCCAATCCGATGCTGGACGTGCTGAGGCGGAGGCTTTGCTGGAACTCAGAAAAAAAGCCAATGCGATCTGGGGCAAGGACAAGGAAGACTGATCAGCGCCTCTGATCGTACGCAAGCCATGCAGTTGATTGCCGAGGCGGTGCTCGGTGGGGCTCGTCGATATCGGGCGTGCAACGAGCTGGGACTGAGCCTGCGCACGGTTCAACGTTGGCGATACGCCGCCTGCGACAAGCGCCTGCTGGCTCAGCGGGCAGCGCCGTCAAACAAACTCAGCGAAGCGGAGCGCCAAGCGGTGCTTGATGCGGCCAGTCAGGCTGGCTACGCCAGCCTCACACCGCACCAAATCGTTCCTAAGCTGGCGGATGAGGGTATCTATCTGGCTTCGGAGTCGACGTTTTATCGCGTGTTAAAAGCGGCTAATCAAAACGTGCGCCGTGGTCGTGCCAAAGCTCCGAAACGCAGGGCGCTGACAACGCATTGTGCTGACGGCCCCAATCAAGTGTGGTGCTGGGATATCACCTGGTTACCCAGCACCGTCAAGGGCCGTTTTTTCTACTGGTACATGGTCAAGGACATCTACAGCCGTAAATTGGTCGCCAATGAGGTGCATGAGGTGGAGTGCGCTGAGCATGCGTGCGAACTGCTCGAAAAGGGCTGCTTACGCGAACACACGGCCGGTCGTCCATTGGTGCTGCACTCGGATAATGGTCACGTTATGAGAGGCTCTTTGCTGCGTGAAAGCATGGTTTCGCTAGGCGTAGAGCCGTCATTTAGCCGACCGCGCGTGAGCAACGACAATGCATACGCCGAAGCACTTTTTCGTACCGCAAAGTACTGCCCACTCTGGCCGGACCAGCCGTTTGATACCCTCACAGAAGCAAGACTTTGGGTACAAAAATTTATCGAGTGGTACAACGAAGATCATCGTCACAGCGCCTTGAAATACGTGACGCCGAACGAGCGCCACGAAGGCAAGGCGACAGCTCTATTACAAGCCCGAGTGGCGCTATATGAAGATGCCAGAGAAGCTAATCCGAGCCGCTGGAGTACCAGGACACGCAACTGGAAGTTGGCAGATGCGGTGTATTTGAACCCAGAACGCCCTGAAGTTAAGGGCGCAATGGGTTAGCCGCAGCAGTACTAAGGCGACAGGTACCTTGACACGTACCGCTCTTTTCCAAAAGTGACCCGCCGTAAGGGCGGAACCAATAGCCGCCATAACCGCAGCAACGGATATGTACACATACCCAAAAAAGAATTGTGTGATACCTATCGCCATCGCAAGCAAGCCCGCCACAATAGGCCTGCGCCAAATTTCCACCACGCCTTTTCCTCAATAAACCCCATCCCCTTGTTTTATAAGCACAAAAAACTAATTGCACTAAATGGCACGCTTTTCGCTCCAATTTGCTTAAGCAGGCAGCGCGACATCAAGACGTGCGGCATGGGATCAGGGGTTATAACCCCCGGCAAAGCGGACTAGACTGTTACCCAAGTTTTACGGAACTGAAGGAACAGTAAGGCGCCCGCCAGTAACCGCTCCCATCGAGCCTGTAAGACAGTATTCTGTGCTTAGAGGCCTGCCCGTTTATGAAAACACCGACCCAGACCAACGCAATTGACTTCGACAGTGCCAAATTGCAACGCCTGGGCTTTGGCCAGCCTTCCATCGTCGCCCGCCGACCCATCAGCCTTGCGCAACTGCGCCAGCAACTGAATCTGCAATTGCAGACCAGCCTGGAAGCGGAGCGGATCCTCAGCCTGTTTTTTCGCGAAGTGCAGCGCCTGGTCCCCCTGGACGCCCTGCAATACCGCCATGAAACCAGCGACCTGCGTCTGGAATATGGCCAGCGCGGTCATCACTCCGTGAGTTACAGCCTCAGCCATCAGGGCGAGCACCTGGGGGAGTTGGTGTTTCGCCGCAACCAGCGCTTCAGCGAAGAGGAACAGGGCAACCTGGAATCACTGCTGGCCAGCCTGCTGTACCCCATGCGCAATGCCTTGCTGTATCGCGCCGCGACCCGCAGCGCCCTGCGCGATCCATTGACCGAGACCGGCAACCGCGTCGCCATGGACCAGACCCTGGGCCGGGAGATCGAGATGGCCAAGCGGCATCTGCATCCGCTGTCCTTGCTGATGCTCGACATCGATCACTTCAAGCGCATCAACGACAGCCACGGCCACGCCACCGGCGACAAAGTGCTCAAGGCCGTCGCAGCCTCGATCAAAAGCCAGTTGCGCAATGTGGATATGGTGTTTCGGTTTGGCGGGGACGAGTTCCTGATCCTGCTTTCCAACACCAGCCGCGATGCCGCCACCATGGTCGGCGAACGCTTGCGCCAGGCAGCACAGGCCCAGGACTACTGGGCGGACACCACGCGTATCGAATTGACGGTGAGCCTGGGTTGCGCGACCTTGCTGGTAGGCGAGTCGGCCGAAAGCTTGCTGCGCCGGGCCGACAGCGCCTTGTACGTGGCCAAGCGCGAAGGCCGCAACCGCCTGGCAATGGCGGGGTAACCCCTACCCCGCCCTGCCGGGGTCAGGCTTCGCTGGCCGCCAGTACCTGGCGTTCGCGGATCACCGGGGTTTTCTCCAACTGCATGCAACGCTCCAGGAACAGGTACATGTAGTCGTAGCTCTTGCACACGGCCTGGCGCAACTCCACTTGCAACGCCTTGCTCGGGTTCATCCCCGCCAGGGTGCAGATGATTTCCAGCGCTTCCCACGGGTGGGCGTCGTCGTACTGGGCATGCATCTTCAGCCACTTCATGGCGCGCTTGCGATCTTCTTCGGGGAACGCTGCGGCATACACGCCCGTCGAACACACCAGCGCAGACCACTCCCCAGTGGCCCCCTCGATGGCGTAGTTGGTAGCGGCAATCGCAACAATCAACGAATCGGCCGAACTGGTGTGCCAGCACCAATGACTCAGTGCGTGCAACTCGGGCGGCACGTTCTGCGCTTGCAGTTCTTCCAGGCCCACGCCATGGGCGCGTGCCCAATGCATCCAATAGTCGGCATGGTTCAGTTCCACGCGAATATTGCGCATCAACCAACGTCGCGCCATATCCTCGCCAGGATGACGGGCAAACTTGGTCTTGGTCAGGTTTTGTGCCATGTACAACGCGAACTGTTCCACCACTGGCCAGCCACCAATCAGGTATTGGCGCATGGTCTTGGCACTGAGCTTGTTATCGCGCATGCGCTGGTACAGTTCGTGTTCGACAACTCGGCGCTTGCTCTCGCTACAGTCCTGGATCAATTGCTGAGCCCAGGCGGGGTAACTTGAGGCTTCCATAAGCGGGCCGGTTCTGCTGAATGTGTCGATCACTGTCGGGCTCCTTTTGATGTGTGATGTGTACAGACCAGCAGATGTTTCAGCGGAACGTGCCGGGCGCCCGGAATAACAGAGGCTGCGGGCGCGCAGGTCGACACTGCAAACTATCGAAGGTAAACAATTGCGGGCGCTCAATCAGGTAGCCCTGAGCGTAGTCCACGCCGATCTCAAGCAATGCCTGCTCGATGTGCGGCGTTTCGACAAACTCGGCAATAGTGCGTTTACCCATGACATGGCCGATGTGGTTGATCACTTCGACCATGGCGCGGTTAATCGGGTCGTCCAGCATATCCTTTACGAAACTTCCATCGATCTTCAGGAAGTCTACAGGTAAATGTTTGAGGTAGGCGAATGAGGACATTCCGGCGCAAAAGTCGTCCAGGGAGAAGAAACAGCCTAAGGCCTTGAGCTCATTGATAAAACGAATCGCACTGCCAAGGTTGGAAATGGCGCTGGTTTCGGTGATTTCAAAACAGATCATGCTCGGCGGAATGCCATAGGCGTTGAATTTCTCCCGCAGGAAGCTCAGGAAGTCGTCATCGCCGATGGTGATGCCCGACAGGTTGATCGCACACATCGCCATGGGCCTGCCCGGTCGCTCGATCATGCAACGGGCAATCAGCTTGAATACGTTCTCCACCACCCAGCGGTCCAGCGAAGTC
The DNA here is from genome assembly GCF_012985615.1 of Pseudomonas sp. WS 5412. Taxonomy (NCBI): domain Bacteria; kingdom Pseudomonadati; phylum Pseudomonadota; class Gammaproteobacteria; order Pseudomonadales; family Pseudomonadaceae; genus Pseudomonas; species Pseudomonas sp. WS 5412. Next base: position 218,821 of record NZ_JAARMB010000009.1, on the reverse strand, counting down.
ATCAACCCATAACGCTCGGCAGCCGGGATAAAGCTGTCGGGCAAAATGATCCGCCCCGCTTCGTCGTGCAGGCGCAACAGGATCTCGATATGCCCGGCACCCGCCTCGGTATGGCCCAAGGCCGCGATTTCCTGGGCATACAGGCAGAAGCGGTTCTCCTCCAAAGCCATGTGCAGGCGCTGGATCCAGGCCATCTCGCCAAAGCGCAAGGACAACTCGGAGTCATCGGCGTGATAGACCTGCACCCGGTTACGCCCCTTTTCCTTGGCCATGTAGCAGGCCATATCCGCGGCGCGCAAAGAAGTTTCCAGGGTGGTCGGGATGTGCGAGATATGGACCAGGCCGATACTGACCGTGGTGACAAACGGCCGGCCTTTCCAGACAAAGTGCAGGTTTTGCACGGTGCGACGCAGACTTTCGGCGATTTTCTCGGCCACCAGTGGCGGGCAGTTCTCGAGCAGAATGCCAAACTCATCGCCCCCGAGGCGAGCCAGCGTATCGCCTTCGCGCAGGTCCGATTGCAGCAGCGCGCAGATATGCCGCAACAACTCATCGCCCGCCGCGTGACCACAGGTGTCGTTGACCAGCTTGAACTGGTCCAGGTCGAGGAACATCAAGGCATGCCCCGACTGCTGGCGCCCGATGCCATGCAACACCTGCTCCAGGCGGAATTCAAATTCACGGCGGTTGGCCAGCCCGGTCAAGGCATCATGGGTCGCCTGCCAAGACAGGTTGGCAATGTATTGGCGCTCCTGGGTCATGTCGTGCAACACCAACACTGCCCCGCTGACCTTTCCGGCACTGCGGATCGGGGCACCTACCAGGGTCACGGAGACCGTGCTGCCATCCAGACGCTGGATCAGCTTGGAGTGTTCGCTGCCGCCGGTGAGTTGACCGCCAAGAATATGCTCGATCAGGGCAAACCCTTCGGCCTGGGCGTTTTCATCCAGCAGATTGAACAACGCCGCCAGGGGCAGGCCCTGGGCCTGGGCAGCCTTCCAGTGGGTCAGGGACTCCGCCGCCGGGTTCATATAGGCGATAGCCCCGTCGACATCGGTGGTAATCACTCCGTCGCCGATGGACTCCAGGGTGATCTGCGCCCGCTCCTTCTCCACTTGCAAGGCATCGGCAAACGCATGGCGCTGGGCCAATAGCTTGCGGGTGCGCAACAAGGCCAGGGCAATCAGGCCGAGGGCGGTGGCCAGGTTAGTGATCAGCAGCAGGCGCAGAATCATCCTTGAGCCTTCACCCAGGGCATCGCTGAAAGCCTTGGCCGCCGGCGTCACGCTATCGTTGATGGCGATGATGCGCTCTTTCCAGGCATGGATGTCGGCGCTGGTGGCTTGGTTGGCAAGGATGTCCCGGTGCATTTCCTGCGCCAGGTCGTCGAGTTGCACCAGGTAGCCATCGCCCACGGTCCACAGCTCGATGGCTTTTTCCAGGTAACTGAAATGGCGGAAATTAAGGTACAGCCAGATCACGCTCGACACGTCATCCGGATGGTTGCCACCCTTGAGGATCCCCTGGCGCGCGGCCGCCAGGTCAGGGTTGGGGCGGTCCAGGGCGATGCGCAGCTCGTGCCCGCCCTGGGGCACGGCAATCGCGCTCTGGTATTTGAGAAAGGTCTTCTGGTCGCGGTTATCGGCATACAGGGTCAGGTAATAGATGGCATCTTTCTGGCCCTTGGACCACAGGCTTTCGCCCGCCACATAACCGCGCACGGCCGAGAGCATATAGAGGCTGACGCAGCCCAGTAATGCCTGGAACAGTACAACCGCAATAAAAGGCCAGACAATGCCCAGCAAACGGGGTGTTCCGAGAGTTCGCTTCTGCTTCATGAGATCCCTTGCATCAGCACAGGCGAGTAAAAACTGCTCCTGACAGCACAGCCGAGGCCAAACACGATCCCTCCAGGATCGGTACCGGGATCGTTTCAGCGAACTTGTTGCAAGTGTCCGTAAAGCTTGGCGTACAAACCGCCGTCGGCTATCAGCTGCTGGTGGTCGCCGTCTTCGGCTATATGCCCACCGTCAAACACCAATACCCTATCAGCCTGCTTCACCGCCGACAAACGGTGAGCAACGATCAGTGTAGTACGCCCACTGAGAAACCGCGCCAGTGCCTGGTGCAGGTTGTATTCGGTGGCCGCATCCAGGGCCGAGGTGGCTTCGTCGAGGATCACCACTTTCGGCTCGGCCAGCACCATCCGGGCAATCGCCAGGCGTTGGCGCTGGCCGCCGGACAAACGTACGCCCGAGCGCCCGACAATACTGTCCAGGCCCTGGGGTAACCCCTTGACCGTAGCATCCAACTGGGCAATTTCAAGGGCCTGCCAGCAGGCTTGATCACTGCGCTCGCGGCCCATGGTCAGGTTGGCGCGCACCGTGTCGTTGAACAGTGCCGGATGCTGCAGCACCACCGCGACATGCTCGCGGATGGTTTCCAGGCCAATCGCCTGCTGGGTTGCGCCGCCGAAGCGGATCGTGCCCGCCTGCGGGGTGTAGAGCCCCAGCAGTAATTGCACCAGGGTACTTTTACCGCCGCCACTGGCGCCGACAATCGCCACCTTCTCGCCGGGGGCGATGACCAGGTTCAACTGGTTGAGCACCAGGTCTTCGCCATAGCCAAAGTCCAGGCCCTGCACCTCGATACCCACGGTTTCGCGCCCGGTAAACGGATCTTCGCCCCCTGCGTATTGCGGTTCGTCGGCGCGGGCCAACAGTTCGTTGATCCGCGTCAGCGCGCCACCGGCTGCGTAGTAGGCGTATTGCAGGTTCAGCAGTTGCTCCACCGGGCCGATCATGAACCACAGGTAGCTGAACACCGCGAGCATCTGGCCGATGGACAGGTCGGAAAACAGCACCGTGAGCATCGCCGCCGCGCGGAAGATATCAATGCCGAACTGGAACAGCAGGCCACTGGCGCGGCTGGAGGCGTCGCTTTTCCACTGGGAGTTGATGGCAAAGTCGCGCACTTCCTGGGCACGCTGCCCCAGGCGCCCGAGGAAAAACCCTTGGCGATTGCCGGCGCGCACTTCCTGGATGGCATCCAGGGTTTCCGTCAGGGCCTGGGTAAACCGCGAGGTACTGTCGTTTTCGAGCTTTTTCAGGTGCTTGACCCGCTTGCCCAACTGCACCGTGGCGTAGATCACCAGGGGGTTGAACAGCAGGATCAACAGGGCCAGCTTCCAGTGCATCCACATCAGGATCCCGGAGGTGCCGACCAGGGTCAGGGTGGCCACCAGGAACCGGCTCAAGGTTTCCCCGACAAACTTGTCCACCGTGTCCAGGTCGGTGACCAGGTGTGTGGTCACGGTGCCACCGCCCAGGCTTTCGTATTCACTCAGGGAAATACGCTTGAGCCGCTCGATCAGACGCACGCGGATGCGGTAGACAATGTCCTTGGCCAGCCCCGCAAACAGGCGGGCCTGGACCACGTTGAACACCAACGCCGCGCAGCGCAATACCAGGGTGATCAGCAGCATCAGGCCGATATACCCGGCAGCCTGCTGCCAGGCCGCCGGCAACGCGTGGTTCATCACCTGCAACGCGGCATCGCCATTGCCCAGCAGCACTTCGTCCACCAGCAACGGCAGGAGCAAGGGAATCGGTACGCTGCACAGGGTCGCCAGTACGGCGACACCGTTGGCAATCCACAGGGATTTTTTATGGCGCAGGGCCAGGCGACGGATTTCTGCCCAGGTCAGCCGATCAACCCGTGGTGTTGGCTGATCATGCACAGGCAGCTCGCTCCAGCCAGCGACCGAGCAGCGGCGACAGCTCGGACAGCGGCTGGTAGCCATTGGTCAACAACGCCAACTGGCCATTGCGTTCGGCCAGCAAGGTCGGGAAACCGGCGATGCCCAGGTCCTGGACCCAAGTGAAGTCGGCGGCCGTGGCGGCATGTTGTTCGGCGCGGTCAAAGGCTTCGGCAAACTCGATACGCGGCACCCCGGCGGTCTCGGCCAGCTCCACCAGCACACTGGCGCGGGTCACATCGCGACCCTCGACATAAAAGGCCTGCTGGATCAGCCCGAGCAAGGTCCAGGCGCAATCCGGCGCCAGGCCACGCGCAGTGACCAGGGCCCGGCAGGCCGGCTCGGTGTCATACACAAACCCTTCAGGCAAGGCGCCCTCCAGGCGGAACGGCTGGCCCGTGGCCTCGGTCACCGCCTGCCAGTGCTCCAGGATATAGCGCCGAGTAGTCGGTTCCAGCGCCGCACCACTGCCGGTACGCAAGCCGCCCACCACCAGGTGCAATTCCACGCCAGCCGCCTGGGCCTGCTCAACCAGGGCCTTGGCCACCGGGGCAAAACCCCAGCACCAGGAACACATCGGGTCCATTACATAGAGCAGGCGCGCAGACATGGTTCAAGCCTCGGTGGATGATTGCTTGTAGTTGTAACCAATCGGGTGCGGCATATTGCGGGCCTTGGCCAGCTCGATCTGCTTCTGGCGGTCGATCGCACTGCGACGGGTCTTCTCGGACAGCTTATCCCAGCAGTGCGGGCAACTGATGCCGGCCACGTAGTGCTCGGATGCGCGGTCCTCTACGCTAACCGGTGTACGGCAGGCATGACATTGATCGTAGTCACCTTCGCTCAAGTCGTGGCGCACGGTCACGCGGTTATCGAAGACAAAGCAGTCGCCCTGCCATTTGGTCTCTGCCTGGGGCACCTCTTCGAGGTATTTGAGGATGCCGCCCTTGAGGTGATACACCTCGTCAAAGCCTTCGCTGAGCATGTAGCTCGAGGCCTTTTCACAACGAATCCCGCCGGTGCAGAACATCGCGACTTTCTTGTGCTTGGTCGGATCGAAGTTGGCTTTGATATAGTCGGGAAATTCGCGAAAACTCGTGGTTTTCGGGTCGATTGCGCCCTCAAAGGTGCCGATCGACACTTCATAGTCGTTACGGGTGTCGATCAACAGCACTTCTGGATCGCTGATCAACGCGTTCCAGTCTTGCGGATCAACGTAGGTACCGACTTTCTTGTTCGGGTCGACGCCTTCGACGCCCAGGGTCACGATCTCTTTTTTCAGCTTGACCTTGGTGCGGTAGAACGGCTGCTCATCGCAGTACGACTCTTTGTGGTCGATATCGACCATGCGTGGGTCGTTCTTCAACCAGGCCATCAGGCCATCAATGCCTTCGCGGCTACCGGAAACGGTGCCGTTGATGCCTTCTTCGGCGATCAGCAAGGTGCCCTTGATGCCGTTGTCGACCATGGCCTGCAACAGGGGCTCACGCAGGGCGACGTAATCTTCGAGGGTGACGAACTTATACAGTGCCGCCACGACGATGGGGTGTGTCATGGGTGTTCTCTCCAGGTGGCTACCCTCGTAAAGGGTGAACCGGATGCAAAAAAAACGCGCCGACTGAGCGGCGCGTTGCGGATTCTAGCAAAACATAGGCCCTTGTAGCAGCCGGATATCAGTGTTTGCTACCGCCAGCGCAGGTCGGCGAGGCCGGGGCTGCGTCGGTTTTTGCCCATTCTTCAGGCGTGTAGGTATGCAGCGCCAGCGCATGGAACTCGCTCATCAGGTCGCCCAACGTGGCGTAGACCTTCTGGTGGCGCTTGACGCGGTTGAGCCCCTCGAACTGCTGGCTGACCAGCACGGCCTTGAAATGCGTCTGCAATCCACGGCTGTGCATATGGCTTTCGTCCAGCACACTCAGGTGTTCCGGGCTCAGGGCGGCAAGTGCCGATTCGATACGCTGCTGCATGGTCATTGCTTACTTCTTCTTGGCGGGTGCGGCTTTGGGGGTCAGTTCGTTGGTCATGTCTTCCAACAGCTTGTTCACGACAGGTACCGCGCTTTCCAGCTTGGCCTGGGTCAACTGGGCCGATTGCTGGGTCAGTTGCGGCATTTTCTCCAGGACTTTCTTGCCCAGTGGCGACTTGTAGAAGGCAACCAGGTCTTTGAGTTCGGACTCGCTGAAGTTGCTGGTGTAGAGCTTGACCATGTCCGGCTTGAGCTTGTTCCAGCCAATGGCCTGGTCCAGGGCGGCGTTGGCCTTGGCCTGGTAGGTGTCGAGCACGGTTTGCTTGGCGGCAGGCGCCTTGGTCTGCTCGAAACGCTGGGCGAACATTTGCTGCACTTGCATGTACACCGGGGTGCCCAGCTTGTCCGCGTGAGCCAGGGTCAGGAAGGCTTCGGCACTGGCGTTGTGGCTGGCGGTATCGGCAAGAACCTGGCCGCTGGCACAGACCAGAGCAACCGCGGTACAGATGGCACGAAGACGAGTCATCGAGTTTCCTTTCTAGCAGGCGAGGTAATACCCCAAGGGCGACCATTCTGCGCCTAAAAAACGCTGGCACTCAACCCCACGCCTTACAGCGCCTGGTTTTGCGGGGGTTTGGCCGATGAAATGGCTTTTATGGAACCCAAACGCCCCCCCAGGGCCTAAACTGCGCAAACCGACTACAAGGAGAGTCCCTGCGATGAGCCGTATCGAAACCGACAGCCTGGGCGAAGTACAAGTCCCGGATGACGCTTACTGGGGCGCACAGACCCAGCGTTCACTGGTCAATTTCGCCATCGGCGAACAACGCATGCCACTGGCGGTCCTGCACGCCCTGGTCCTGATCAAGAAAGCGGCGGCGCGGGTCAACGACCGCAATGGCGACCTGCCCGCCGATATTGCCCGGCTGATCGAACAGGCCGCCGACGAAGTGCTCGACGGCCAGCACGACGACCAGTTCCCCTTGGTGGTCTGGCAGACCGGCAGTGGCACCCAGAGCAATATGAACGCCAACGAAGTGCTCGCCGGCCGCGCCAACGAGCTGTCGGGCGGGCCCCGTGGCGGCAAGAGCCCGGTACACCCCAACGATCACGTCAACCGCTCCCAGAGTTCCAACGACTGCTTCCCCACCGCCATGAGCATCGCCACCGTACAGGCGGTGCACGAGCAGTTGCTGCCGGCGTTGCGCGAGCTGTCTGGCGGGCTGGCGGAGTTGTCGGCGCGCCATATGAAGCTGGTCAAGACCGGCCGCACCCATATGATGGACGCCACGCCGATCACTTTCGGCCAGGAAGTCTCCGCGTTCATCGCCCAACTGGACTATGCCGAGCGCGCCATTCGCAGTGCCCTGCCCGCAGTGTGCGAGCTGGCCCAGGGCGGCACGGCGGTAGGCACCGGCCTGAACTCGCCCCACGGCTTTGGCGAGGCGATTGCCGCAGAAATCGCTGCGTTGTCCGGGCTGCCGTTTGTCACCGCGCCCAACAAGTTCGCCGCATTGTCGGGCCATGAGCCGCTGACCACCCTGTCCGGCGCCCTGAAAACCCTGGCTGTGGCCTTGATGAAAATCGCCAACGACCTACGCCTGCTGGGCTCGGGGCCACGCGCTGGGCTGGCCGAAGTGCGCCTGCCGGCCAATGAGCCGGGCAGTTCGATCATGCCCGGCAAGGTCAACCCGACCCAGTGCGAGGCGCTGTCGATGCTGGCGTGCCAGGTGCTGGGCAACGACGTGACCATCGGCATTGCCGCCAGCCAAGGGCATTTGCAGTTGAACGTGTACAAGCCGGTGATTATCCACAACCTGCTGGAGTCGATCCGCTTGCTGGCCGATGGCTGCCGCAACTTCCAGGAACATTGCATCGCGGGCCTTGAGCCCGACGCCGAGCAAATGGCCGCGCACCTGGAACGGGGTTTGATGCTGGTAACCGCGCTGAACCCGCATATCGGCTATGACAAGTCGGCGCAGATTGCCAAGAAAGCCTATGCCGAAGGGCTGACGCTACGTGAAGCAGCGCTGGAGCTGGGCTACCTCACCGATGCCGAATTCGACCAGTGGGTACGCCCGGAGAATATGCTCGAAGCCGGGCATTGACCTAAAGGTGGGCCAACCTTGCGCGCCGGGCCTTGAGCCCGGCGATCAAGGACGGCGCCAACGCCACCGACGCCGACCCCAACACCACCAGCACCGCACCGCCGTAACCCAGGCCATTGATCTGCTCGGCATGCACATAGTCAGGCCACAACCAGGCCGCAATCGCCACCGCCACAAAGGTCACCAGCGGTGTAATCGCCAACGTCGCACTGACCCGCGACGCTTCCCAGTGGGCCAAGGCTTCGGCAAAGGCGCCATAGGCAATCAGCGTATTGAAACAGCACGCCAGCAACAGCCAGCCTTGCAATGGGCTCAGTTGCAGCGCCTCCATGGGATGTACCCAGGGCAACAGGAGAAATGCGCAAGACAGGTAAATCACCATCATCACCTGCAGTGAATTCCACACCGTCAGCAATTGCTTCTGGCCCAGGGCGTAGAACACCCAGATGGTGGTCGCCAGGAGAATCGTCAGCACCCCGGCGGTGTAAGTGCCCAGGGATGTCAGCAGCTCCGCCAGGCGCTGGTTGAAGAACAGTGCAAAGCCGATGATCAGCACCAACAGGCCTACCCCCTGCCCCAGGCTGAAACGCTCCTTGAACAGAAACACACTGGCGATCATCAAAAAGATCGGCCCCATCTGCACCACCAGTTGCGCCGTGCCGGGGCTCAACATCTTCAGCCCCACCAGATAGAGCACGTAGTTGCCCAGCAGCCCACACACCGCCATCGCCACCAGCCAGCCACCGCGCTTGCCCAAGACTTTCGGGCTGGGCAGACGCTTGACGGCGGCCAGATAAACGAACAGGCAACTGCCGGACACCATCAGGCGAAACCAGGTCACGGTGATCGGGTCCATCACCTGCAGCACCTGTTTGAGCTTGATCGGCAGAATGCCCCAGAGCAGCGCGGTCAGCAGGGTCAGGGATAAACCGTAGACCCAGCGGCCGGAAGAGATGTGCATGAGTGCCCCAAGAGCCAGAGGTAGAGGAAGCCGCATTCTAGGGGGATGTGGGTGGACCTTGGCGAAGTTTTTTATCAGGCACGCCGCAAATCAATTGTGGGATCAGGCAAACCAGCTCCCACAGGAGCACGCGCACGCCTCGACGATCAGGTCGGCTGTCAGGCCGCCTCGCTTTGCTTTTGATTTTGATCTGAGGCGCCCCGTTAAACCACGCTGGCCGTCATCCGATATTGATTTGGGGGGTAACCCGGCAGGACGCCGGGTTAGCCGCGCTGGGCCATGGATGGCCCATCGCGGCGGCCCCCCAAATCAATGTCGGATGACGGGCATGCCGAGCCTAGGCGAGGCACCGAGTGGTGGGGCAAGAGCCCTTTTGGTTACTTTTGGGGCTCTTTTCCAAAAGTGACCCGCCGTAAGGGCGGAACCAATAGCCGCCGTGACCGCAGCAATGGATATGTACACAACCCCAGAAAAGAGTTGTGTAGATACCTATACCTATGGCCATCGCGGGCAAGCCCAACAAGCCAGCACCCACAATAATTGGGCCCCCAGGGCCAGATCAGCGCACAGCTTCAAACAGCCCGGTTGCCCCCATCCCGCCGCCCACGCACATGGTGACGATGCCATAACGCAAATTGCGCCGTTGCAGCTCCCGCACCAGGTGCCCGACCTGCCGTGACCCGGTCATGCCGAACGGATGGCCAATGGAGATCGAACCGCCGTTGACGTTGTACCTGGCATTGTCGATCTCCAGACAATTGCGCGCATACAGGCACTGGGACGCAAACGCCTCGTTGAGCTCCCACAGGTCGATGTCCGCCACTTGCAGGCCACGGGCCTTGAGCAATTTGGGCACCGAGAACACCGGGCCGATGCCCATCTCGTCCGGCTCGCAGCCGGCCACGGTAAAGCCACGGAAAAACGCCTTGGGCTTGAGCCCCAGTTCCAGGGCTTTTTCCAGGCTCATCACCAGGGTCATCGACGCGCCGTCGGACAGTTGCGATGAGTTACCTGCCGTCACCGAACCATCCTCGGCAAACACCGGCTTGAGCCCACTCAGGCTGGCCAGGGTGGTGTCCGGGCGGTTGCAGTCGTCGCGATCGACCACGCCGTCGAGGATCTGCACCTCGCCGGAGTGCTTGTCCTCGACCTTGTACTTGACCGCCATGGCCACGATTTCATCGTCGAACAGCCCCTCGGCCTGGGCCTGGGCGGTGCGCTGCTGGCTTTGCAGGGCGTACAGGTCCTGCTCTTCGCGGCTGACGTTATAGCGGCGGGCAACTATTTCGGCGGTCTGGCCCATGGGGAAGTAGATGCCCGGCACCTGCTCCTTGAGCAATGGGTTGATCAGGTTGTCGGTATTCACGCTCTTCATGGTCAGGCTGATGGACTCGACACCACCGGCGACAATGATGTCGCTGCACCCCGAGGCGATCTGGTTGGCCGCGATGGCAATCGCCTGCAGCCCCGATGAACAGAAACGGTTGAGGGTCATGCCGGCGGTGCCGGTGCCCAGGCGCGACAGCACTGCCACGTTGCGGCCGATGTTGTAGCCCTGGGCGCCTTCGTTGGAGCCGGCGCCGACAATGCAATCCTCGACACTGGCCGGGTCGATGCCACTGCGTGCCAGCAAGGCGTTGACGCAATGCGCGGCCATGTCATCAGGACGGGTCTGGTTGAACTTGCCGCGAAAGGACTTGGCCAGGCCGGTTCGCACGCTGTCGACAATCACTACTTCACGCATGGGCTACCTCGATCTTGTCGTTATTGGGAGACAGATCGAGGATAGATCCAGGGTCTGGCGATCGCGACGATCATTCACCTGGCGTATGCAAAAGCATGGCGCTATTTGTGCTTCTTCTTTTTGTCGTGCTTGTCGGACTTGGCGAACGCCTCTTCCAGCGCCAGGTTGATGGTGCGCAATACCTTGACCCGTGCCCAGCGCTTGTCGTTGGCCTCCACCAGGGTCCAGGGCGCGATCTCGGTGCTGGTGCGGTCCACCATGTCGCCCACCGCGGCCCGGTAGACATCCCACTTGTCGCGGTTGCGCCAGTCGTCTTCGGTGATTTTGAAGCGTTTGAACGGGATCTCTTCCCGGGCCTGAAAACGCTCCAGCTGGGTCTGTTTATCAATCGCCAGCCAGAACTTGACCACGATCACCCCGGCGTCGCGCAATTGCTCCTCGAAATCATTGATCTCGGCGTAGGCGCGCATCCAGTCGGCCGTGGTGCAAAAGCCTTCGACCCGCTCCACCAGCACCCGGCCATACCAGGAGCGGTCAAACACGGTAAACATGCCCCGCGCCGGGATCTGCCGCCAGAACCGCCACAAGTACGGCTGGGCGCGCTCGTCTTCGGTGGGCGCGGCAATCGGCACGATGCGGTACTGGCGCGGGTCCAGTGCCGCCGCCACGCGGCGGATCGCCCCGCCCTTGCCCGCCGCGTCGTTACCTTCAAAAACCGTGACCAGCGCGTGTTTGCGCATGCGTTTGTCGCGCATCAGGCCCGAGAGCCGCGCCTGTTCGGTAATCAGTTGCTCTTCGTAGTCGTCCTTTTCCAGGCGCTGGGTCATGTCCAGGCTGTCCAGCAGGCTCATCTGGTCCACCGAGGATGGCAAGGGCGCCGGATGGATGCCGCTGGCCCTGGCCTTGGACAGCTTCAGGGCATTTTGCAGGCCCTCCAGAAGGATCCTGGCCACGGTCAGCCCGCGGTAGTTGGCATCCACGCCTTCGATCACATGCCAGGGTGCATAGTCACGGCTGGTGCGGCGCAGCACGCGCTCGCCGAAATGCACGAACTTGTCGTAGGTCTCGGACTGCTGCCAGTCCAGCGGGCTGATACGCCAGCTGTGCAGCGGGTCGTCCTGCAGGGCCTTGAGCCGCGCCTTCATTTGTTTCTTGGAGAGGTGGAACCAGAACTTGAAGATCAGCGCCCCTTCATCGCACAGCATCTGCTCCAGGCGCTCGGCCCCGGCAATGGCCTGGTCCAGGCGTGCGTCCTTGATCTGGCCATGGACCCGCGCCTGCAGCATCTGGCTGTACCAGTTGCCGAAGAACACGCCCATGCGCCCCTTGGCCGGCAGTTGTCGCCAGTAGCGCCAGGCCGGCGGGCGGGCCAGTTCTTCGTCGGTCTGCTGGTCGAAGGTGCGCACCTCGATCAGGCGCGGATCCATCCATTCATTGAGCAGCTTGACGGTTTCGCCCTTGCCGGCGCCTTCGATGCCATTGATCAGCACGATCACCGGGAAGCGTCCCTGCTGGTGCAACTCGAACTGCGCTTCCAGCAAGGCCTCACGCAAGGCCGGGACTTCTGCGTCGTAAGTGTCCTTATCGACGGCGTGACCAATTTCGGCGGATTCAAACATGGGCGACTCCCTTCCAAGATGGATCAAGACTAGCGGATTGGGCAGCACGGCGGGCAAGCAATTCCACGCCACTTGCCGTGGATCAATTGACCGGCCTGCTCGTCGGTGTCGAGCTGGAACACCTCGCTGATGTGCCGCTGGTACAAGCGGCCAAGGTCCAGGGCCCTGCAGCCTTGGGCGAAGTCATGGGGAGCAACGGCGATCATTCCCCGCGCAGCGCCCGCCGACTGCAGCCGTGATTCGCCGGGATAGTGTTGCGCACGCGCTTCATCCGCAGAAAAGTTCTGCAGCGCCATGTGCAACAAGCTCTGTTGTTCCAGCGTGACCGACCTCACGTACTCCAACGGCAACACATCTGTCTCATAGGCATAGACTGCGCGCACAAACAGATCCTTTTTCGGCTCCACCGTAACCTGCCACTGTGCCTGGCAGTAAGCCTTCAACTGCTCATTGCAGAACTCATCCAGCGGGCGCAACGACCGCAAGCGATCCGCGACCGCCGCGCGCGCCTCTTCAGCCCTCGCGCCATCAGCTTCCAATGCCTCCAGCACACCTTGCGGGGCATTGATCATCCAGCCCGGCAGGCGCTTTTGCAGGACCTCGGCCTTGGCCAGATCGCCGGTCATTTCGAGCAAGGCGGCTTGCAACTGGTGCTGCGTCAACTGCGTGAACGTGTGGGTTAAATCGTCCTGTACCGACATCAGCAATGTCCCTTATTGCCTAGGGTTGAACGCCTAACGATACCCTGTGCCAACCCGCCGGATTAACGCTGATTGTTGATCGAATCGGGGGCTATCGCCGGGAGTTTTTCCATGTATGAAGTAGCCGGCTAACACCCGTTTCAACCCTGCCCCCCGTGATCGACTAGAATGGCCGCCTTGTCTTTGCCGAGTTGCCCATGAACCCCGTACAGCCCAATGCCCAGCTCGACTGGGACGACCAGGGACGCCCACGCTCGCGGGTGTTCGACGACGTGTATTTCTCCGACAAGTCGGGCCTGGATGAAACCCGCTACGTGTTCCTCGAGCAGAACCGCCTGCAGGAGCGGTTTGCCGCGCTGCCCGTGGGCGGGCGCCTGGTAATCGGGGAAACGGGGTTTGGCACCGGGCTGAACTTCCTGTGTGCCTGGCAGCTGTTTGAGCAGCACGCGGTACCGGGCGCGCGCCTGCATTTTGTCAGCGTGGAAAAGTACCCGCTGCGCCACGCCGACCTGCAACGCGCCCTCGCCCTCTGGCCCGCGCTCAAGCCATTGGCTGACCAATTGCTGGCGCAGTACGTCGCCATTCATCAGGGCTTCCAGCGCCTGATCCTGGCGAACGGGCGCGTGACGCTGACCCTGCTGATCGGCGATGCCCTGGAGCAACTGCCGCAACTGGATGCGCAGATCGACGCCTGGTTTCTCGACGGTTTTGCCCCGGCGAAAAACCCCGACATGTGGACCGCCGAACTGTTCGCCGAGCTGGCACGGCTGGCGGCCCCGGGCTCGACCATCAGCACCTTTACCAGCACCGGCTGGGTACGGCGCCTGCTCAACAGTGCCGGGTTCAAGATGAAGCGCACACCGGGCATCGGTCACAAGTGGGAAATCCTGCGCGGCGAGTTTCTCGGTTGGCCGGCCGACGCGCCACTACCGGCCCCGATCAAGCCCTGGTTCGCCAGGCCGACGGCCCTCAAGGGTGAGCGCCGAGCCCTGGTGATCGGCGGCGGCATGGCCGGCTGTACCAGTGCTGCGAGCCTGGCCGCACGGGGCTGGCAGGTGAGCCTGCTGGAGCGCCATGAAGGCCTGGCCCAGGAGGCCTCGGGTAATCCGCAAGGGGTGCTCTACCTCAAGCTGTCAGCCCACGGCACCGCCTTGTCGCAGATGATTGTCAGCGGCTTCGGGCATACCCGGCGCCTGCTGGAACACCTGCAACGAGGGGTGGATTGGGACGCTTGTGGCGTGCTGCAACTGGCGTTCAACGCCAAGGAGGCCGAACGCCAGGCCCAATTGGCCCAGGCATTTGCTCCGGACTTGCTGCACCTGCTGGACAGGGATCAGGCCCAGGCCCGGGCCGGGGTCGGCCTGGCGTATGGCGGGCTGTTTTTCCCCGAGGGTGGCTGGGTGCATCCGCCCGCCCTCTGCCAGTGGCAGGCACGCCAGCCGGGCATCACCGTGCACGTGCTGCATGAAGCCCTGGAACTGCGCAAGGTAGACGAGCAATGGCAGGCCTGGGACGGTGACAGGTTGCTGGCCAGCGCTCCCGTGGTGGTGCTGGCCGGGGCGGCCGAGGTCAAGCGTTTTGCCGCCAGTGCCGAGCTGCCCCTTAAACGTATTCGCGGGCAAATCACCCGGTTGCCGCAGACCACCGACAGCCAGGCGCTGGCCACGGTGGTCTGTGCCGAAGGGTATGTCGCGCCGGTCCGCCTGGGCGAACACACCCTGGGCGCCAGCTTTGATTTCAAGAGTGATGACCTGGCGCCGACCGCTGCCGAGCATGCCGGTAACCTGGCGCTGCTGCAGGAGATTTCCCCGGACCTGGCCCAGCGCCTGCGCGCCGACAGCCTGTCCCCACATACCCTGGAGGGGCGCGCCGCGTTTCGTTGCACCAGCCCGGACTATCTGCCGATTGTCGGGCCGCTGGTCGATCCCCAGGCGTTTGCCCAGGCCTATGACACCCTGCGCAAGGACGCCCGGCATACGCCGGACATCGCCTGCCCATGGCTGGACGGCCTGTACGTCAACAGCGGCCACGGCTCACGGGGCCTGATCACCGCTCCCCTGTGCGCCGAACTGTTGGCCGCGTGGCTGGACAACGAACCGCTGCCCCTGCCCCGCAGTGTCGCCGAGGCCTGTCATCCGAGTCGCTTCGCCCTACGCGCGTTAATTCGCAGCAACGTGACGAAAAAACCTCAGTGAGCACTCCCTCAAACGGCCGGCGTTAACTCGCAGGAGCCCAGGTCGTCGAGTTTCAACGCCTCATGGGTCAGGCGTTCAAGCTCGGCGAGCTCCGCCTTTTCCTGCTCATCCTGTATCTGGCTCATCTGACTCCGGTAGTCGGCGTCAGCCAGCGTCTCTCGCTGCGCCCACACCGCCTCGACGCGCTCACCGAAGGGCCGGTTCAGGGTGTCGAATGAACCGCTATGGATGCGCCGCAGATAACTGCTCCAAAACGGCAGCTTTACCACATACTTCAACAACTGCGGAGAAAGCTCAGCCATCTTCAACTGCATTTCAGCGAGCGTCAGCATATGCTCGGTCACCCCACCGAGACTGGCATAGCGCATATGGCGGGGTTGCCCGGGCAGATGAAAGCGCCCGGCCAACCCGGTGCGATAAGCCAGGCTGACCTCCAGCGGATCCAGCATCGGGTGCTCGGCGCTATGGCTGCGGGCCATATGCTCCAGTCGGTCGAGGCGAAACAACCCCTTGGCCAGCCTCAAGAGCGGCTTGGCCGTGACCTGACCGCCCGCCACCTGCTGCGAAGCCTGGTGGATTTCAACCAGCACTTCCAGATTACTGAAACTCACTGCAGCAGCATCATCACAGTTCAGGGGCGTGGCCGCCCGTTCAAAGATCTCTTCGCGCAGCCGGGTATCCATCGCCGCGGCGTCCAGCACGCGCCAGACCCGGCGGCCCATGTCCTCCTGCACGTGGGAGGTATCTGCGACACTGCCCAGGCCGGCCAGCAGCTTGAACAGAGCGTCGGAGCCCAGCTCATCCTTGAGTCCCGTCCAGGTCTCGACCCGCTCGGCGTAGCGCGCCATGCGCTCATCCCCCAACCATAAGTCCCGGGCGGTCTGCTCATTGAGCCGGGCGATATCGTCCTCCATGAAGCCCATGCCCACGCCAAGGGTGTCCCGGTAGTTCTGCAACAGCAGGCGGCTGGGGGAGTCCAGCGGGTTATGGCGCAGGTTGATGATTTCAGCATGCTGGCGTGGCACCTCGAACAACCACTGCGGCAAGGTGGCGAGATCATTTTCCCGCAGGTCCAGGTGCTCCAGATAAGGCAGACGCATAAAGCCGGAGGGCAAGCGCTGAAGCCGGCAATTGCGCAAGACCAGGTGACGCAACTCAAACATGTTGCTGACCAGCGGCGGGTCTACCAGGGGGTTGTTGCTCAGGTCCAATACCGTCAACCCTCGCAGGTCACCGAGTTTGGTACGCGTATATTCCGTCAGTTGCAGTTGGTTATTGGCCAGGTACAGCCGACGAAGGTGCTTCATCTGCTGCAGCACTTCCGGCAGTCGTGTCACCTGGTTGTCCGTCAACTCCAGAGTGTTCAAGCCTTTGAAATGTTTGAGGAAGTAACCAACATCATCGTTGAGCCCCATGTTCCTTAACGACAACTGGCGAACATGCTCGAACTGGACTTCGGGCGGCAGGGTGGGCAATGCCCCGATCACCATGCCATCGAGGGAAAGATTCGGGACTTGCCGATGGGACTCATCCGGGATCAGCGAGGCATATTGCCAACTGCGCTCGATGAGCTGGACGGCCTGGTGACGGGCCAGGCGGTAGTCCCGCAGGGCAACGTCTGAGCGCCCCTGCCCGCCCCCCTCCCTGGCCCACACCTTGAGCGTTCGATGCAGTGCTTCATATTGTTGCTCAAGAGCACGCACGGCTTTGGCCCGGGACAGCGGATCGTGACCCAAGTCCTGCAAAAAGGTCGCTATGCGCCGCTCATCGAACAAGGGGTAGAGCTTGCGGACTTTGCGCACCAGGCCGGCGGGCTGTCGCGGCGGCTCCACGGGCATTGCTTGCACGCACGACACAGGAGGATCTTCGGGCACCGGCCGTTCCGGCCATAGATAACGGCTAATCCGGCGCCGCTCATCCTGGGCCTTGCCAATCAGGCTATTGCGCAAATGGCTGGCCCTGCCGCTCGCGGGCAACTGCAGCTGGTCGAGCTCAGCGGGGGGCAAACTGTTAAGCAACGCCTCATAGAACCCCTCCGGGCCCTCGGCCATCGGCCCCAGCGGCGCACCTTGTCCGTTGTAGGCGCGCCACCCCAGGTTCGACTGGACCAGCGTGCGAGTGGTGGCGACAGATGCGTTGCCCACCTGCCCCATGACACTACCGTCCAAGCTCTCCTGGCGTATTTGCAGCAACACATCTTCGGGCCAGCCCGGAACCCGCGGCAGTAACCCCAGCGCTATACGCCGAGTGGCGTCGGTGGCCAGTTCCGGCAGGTACAGACCGCTCAGGGCATCGTCTTCGTTAAGTATTTCCAGGGTCTCCCGCACCCATTGGGCGATCCGCAAAGGCACCCGCCCGGTATCGCGCAGCCGCCAACGCTCGGCCGTGGAGGCCTGGGTCATGATTTCCCAGGCAAGCCGAATGGGCAGTTGCGGATAGCGATGCTTGAGCACGCCGTGATCGGTCTGGTCGGGGAAGTCGACATCGGCACGCAACCTTTCGTAAACCGCCTGGTGATTGTTCTTGAGTGAAGCGGTCAGCCGCCGTGCCAGCACCTCTTGCGCCTCTTCTGGAGGGAAGGTGCCGCCGAGCAGGCGCGCGGTCTCCTGGGGGTCGAGGGCCTCCAGTAGGCTGGACAGGACTTGCCCGTGTTTCAGATGCCCCGTGGTGATGTGGATGCTCAGGTCTTCGTAGTCGAAAGGCGCGGTGTCGGGGTGACGCTCCAGCAGGTACCCCTGCTCGTCCAGCAGTTCGAAAAACCGCCCCTGGGGCCAGCCTTCCATCAGCGGCAGGGCCAGCATCTGCACACGCGTGGTCGCCGCGTCGAGCGGTGCCTGATGCTCCATCTGCCAGATCAGGTCGCGAACCTCCTGATTCTGCCTGAAGCGCAGCGCACGTTCGCGCAAGCGCTCCGGCAATGGCAGGTTTTGCCTGGCTATTTGCTGCAGGCGGGGCAAGGTCGCGTCAGTGATGGCGGCGATATCCCGTAGATGCCCGGCTGGAAGGGTACCGAGGCTGGGGTCCAGTCGGCCCAGGACATAGTCCGGGTTCTGCCATTCTTGCGGTTGTTCGAACGAGAACTGCCAACCGCCCTGGTAGTTGTGGACCAGGGGCGGTCGATACGCTGAATCACGCAGCGGATGTCGGGCCCGCCAGCGGCCGGTACCGGAGTCAAAGACAACCGAGTAGGTCGAACCGTCGACATTGACGTAGGACTGGCCGTGAGCCTGGTAGACCCCACGGGGACTGGCAACCGTCCCTTCGAGCGAAACGGTGTGGCGGTACGGCTCAGTGCGGCTGCGCCACAAGCGCGTGGTTCTATCCGGCATGCGCACCGCCTCGAACCGTTCGTAAAACCCCGAAGCCGGCGGCGTGGTTCTCCAGAGCCGGCCGGCCACTTTTGCACCCGCCGCAAACAACGCCATGGCCGCGAGGTTCTCAGCAATGTTCGTCAGGTGCCGAAGGGCACCGAGTTTGTCCTGGTGTACCCAGTCATCCACCCCTTCGAACACTTCCCCAAGCAGTTGCCCGACCGCCACGCCCGTCATCAACTGGCCCAGTACCGGCACCACAAACGCGGCGACGTTGAGTACCGTCAAGCCCGCATCCAGGTAATCCTGGGTGCGCTGGCGGCGTGCGTCGTCATCGGCCTGGGCATTGGGAACGGCGAGCACACGGGCATCAAGCTGGATTTTGCCGACACCGGCATTAAAAAAGAACGTCGAAAAATTATCCGTTACAGGTAACGGCTCCACGCGCACCAGGAGGTTGTACTGCTCAAACCGCTGAAAAAAACCGAAACGCTCGGACTCGTCCAGGTAGCCCATGAAGAAGTGTCGATAACGACTCACGTGGAGCTTGAGGCTGAGGTAAAGCTTGAACTGCTCCAGGGACACGTAGCGGTACCACGGCCGCACGGGCTCATTGGGCATGTACACCACGATCGGGCCGTTGGAAAACCCATCGGGGGAGGCGCCGGAAAACACCAGCACGCCCCACAGGCACGCCCCGTCGATGTTCAAGCCTTGCCAGGTCAGCGGTTGGTTGTTGAACCACAGTTGCCGGGTGCTGCTGGCGGGCATGTCCGCCTTGACCAGGCCCAGCAACAGCTCACGGGTCGGTTGATCAATATCGCCTTTGGCATAGGCGATCTGCAGGTCGATCAGCATATCCATGCACCGGGACTGACCCATCGTCCTCACCGCCGGGCTATAGCCGCCGTCCGGGTCCGTCAGGTTGAACACCTCGCGCACATGGGTTTGATAGGCCTCCCCCAGATTCAGCTCGCGGCAGTAGCCGATAAATGTCTGGGCGCTGATATCTTGCGCAACCCTGCGCTTTGCCCCAACGCGGACCACGGCATTGATCGGTATGCCTCCCGGTTCGGCCCCGGCCTGGGAAAAATTCTGCATCGCCGCTTGCAGCAGGCTGTGTTTCTCCAGAGTAACGGTCTGCACCAGCATGCCGCCCAGGTCCGGATTGACTCCCCTGAAGGTACGCCTGGGGAGCTCCAGCGAGTCGTTCTCGATATCCAGCTGGGTGTGGCCTTTGGCGGCCAGAAACGCCGTGAGGCGTTCGGCACAGAACGTGCCCAGGGGGGTCAGACGGCTCAGCAGCCGTTGCAGGTTTGCCTTGGGCCGCTCGCTGTCGGCATACGCCTGCTCTATGGCCTGGAGTGCCTGGGGGTCGGCCTTGACCAGCCAGGCGGGCAACGTGTCATGCAAGACCTGCGCTTTATCCAGGTCGCCGGTGCTGTCCAGCAGCGCCTTCATCAATTCGTCCGAGGTCACAGGCTGCACAGCCTGGCTCAGCTTTGCTGTTTGCGTCATTCGCAACGGTCCTTAATCGCGTTGAACATGACGCATCACCATAAGCTCCCCTGCACCGCAGAAGGGTTCAAATAGCTGGGGGGTTGCCCTTGGAAACGCGCCACTATTTGCATCAGAGCCAGACCTAATTACCTCCACTTTGCCCCGCGCCCCACGGGCCGCAGAACGGCGTGCGCGGGGGAGCGGCCGTTTGCCATATAACTTATTGATCTAAAACTCCAGGTATAGCCTCGGGTCAGTCCTTGGGTACCCGCCGTTTTGGCGCGTGCCTTTTACCCCCTCCCCAACGGAAAAACCGGTAAGGACTTTATGTGCGGATTAGCTGGAGAACTGCGTTTCGATCATCAACCTGCCGACCTGGCAGCGGTGGAGCGAATCACCCATCACCTGGCACCACGCGGACCTGACGCGTGGGGCTTCCATGCCCAAGGGCCGATTGCCCTGGGCCATCGTCGCCTGAAAATCATGGACCTGTCGGACGGCTCGGCCCAACCGATGGTCGACGCGCAACTGGGCCTGTCCCTGGCGTTCAACGGCGCGATCTACAACTTCCCGGAACTGCGCACCGAGCTTGAAGCCCTGGGCTACGCCTTCTATTCCGGCGGCGACACCGAAGTGCTGCTCAAGGGCTACCACGCCTGGGGCGAAGCCTTGCTGCCCAAGCTCAACGGCATGTTTGCCTTTGCCATCTGGGAGCGCGACAGCCAGCGCCTGTTCATCGCCCGCGACCGCCTGGGCGTCAAGCCGTTGTACCTGTCGCGCACCGGCCAGCGCTTGCGCTTTGCCTCGGCGTTGCCGGCGTTGCTCAAGGGCGGCGATATCAACCCGATCCTCGACCCGGTGGCGCTCAATCACTACCTGAATTTCCACGCCGTGGTGCCGGCACCGCGCACCTTGTTGGCGGGCATCGAAAAGCTGCCGCCGGCCACCTGGATGCGGATCGAGGCCAACGGCAAGACCGAGCAGAAAACCTGGTGGACCCTGCCCTACGGCCCCCATGACGATGAAAAACACCTGACCCTGGAAGACTGGACCGACCGCGTGCTCGACAGCACCCGCGAAGCCGTGGCGATTCGCCAACGCGCGGCGGTGGATGTCGGCGTGCTGCTGTCGGGCGGTGTGGATTCGAGCATGCTGGTGGGCCTGTTGCGCGAAGTCGGCGTACAGGATCTGTCGACCTTCTCCATCGGCTTTGAAGATGCCGGCGGCGAGCGTGGCGATGAGTTCCAGTACTCCGACCTGATCGCCAAGCACTACGGCACGCGGCACCACCAACTGCGTATCGCCGAAAGCGAAATCATCGAGCAACTGCCGGCCGCGTTCCGCGCCATGAGCGAGCCGATGGTCAGCCATGACTGCATTGCCTTCTATTTGCTGTCGCGGGAAGTGGCCAAGCATTGCAAGGTGGTGCAAAGCGGCCAGGGCGCCGATGAGCTGTTCGCCGGTTACCACTGGTACCCGCAAGTGGACGGCGCCAGCGACCCGTATGCGGCCTATCGCGAGGCCTTCTTCGACCGCAGCTACGACGACTACGCGGCCACCGTCGCCCCGCAATGGCTGACCGCCAATGACGCCGCCGGCGACTTTGTGCGCGAGCATTTCGCCCAGCCCGGCGCCGAGGCGGCTGTGGATAAGGCCCTGCGCCTGGACAGCACGGTGATGCTGGTGGACGACCCGGTCAAGCGTGTGGATAACATGACCATGGCCTGGGGCCTGGAAGCGCGCACGCCGTTTCTCGACTACCGCCTGGTGGAGTTGTCGGCGCGGGTGCCGGGCCAATTCAAGCTGCCGGACGGTGGCAAGCAAGTGCTCAAGGAAGCTGCGCGCCGGGTGATCCCCAGTGCGGTGATCGACCGTAAGAAAGGCTACTTCCCGGTGCCCGGCCTCAAGCATTTGCAGGGCGACACCCTGAACTGGGTGCGTGACCTGTTGCTGGACCCGAGCCAGGATCGTGGCCTGTTCAACCCGGCGATGCTCGACCGTCTGCTCACTGACCCACAAGGGCAATTGACCCCGCTGCGCGGCTCCAAGCTGTGGCAATTGGCGGCGCTGAACCTGTGGCTCAGCGAACAAGGAATCTGATTGATGAAACCTCACGCCACGGCCTACAGCCAACGCCTGCTGCGCGGCCAGGCGCCGTCCTACGAGCGCCTGCAAGCGCGCCTGGCCGAAGACGGCAGCGAACCCAGCGCCCAGCCCATCGCCGTGCATTGCGGATGGGGCCGCTTATTGATTGGCCATACCTTCCCCGACCCGGCGAGCCTGGCCCTGGAGCTGCTCAACGAGCAGCCCGGGGAACGGGATATCGCCCTGTATGTGGCCGCGCCCCAGCAGATCCTCGGGATTGATCCGCAGCAGTTGTTCCTCGACCCCTCCGATACCTTGCGCCTGTGGTTCACCGACTACCGGCCGGCCACCCGGGTGTTCCGTGGCTTTCGCATTCGCCGGGTACAGAGCGAAGCCGACTGGCAGGCAGTCAATCGCCTGTACCAGGGGCGCGGCATGTTGCCGGTGGATGCCAACCTGTTGACCCCGCGCCATCAAGGCGGCCCGGTGTACTGGCTGGCCGAGGATGAAGACAGCGGCGCGATAATCGGCAGCGTCATGGGCCTCAACCACCATAAAGCCTTCCATGACCCGGAACACGGCAGCAGCCTCTGGTGCCTGGCCGTCGACCCGCAATGCTCGCGGCCCGGCGTCGGCGAAGTGCTGGTGCGCCACCTGATCGAGCACTTTATGAGCCGGGGCCTGAGTTACCTGGACCTGTCGGTGCTGCACGACAATCGCCAGGCCAAGAGCCTGTACGCCAAGCTCGGTTTTCGCGCCCTCACCACCTTTGCCATCAAGCGCAAGAACGGTATCAACCAGCCGCTGTTCCTTGGGCCGGGGCCGCAGGCGGGGTTCAATCCCTATGCACGAATCATTGTCGAAGAGGCGCACCGGCGCGGTATTGATGTGCAGGTGGACGATGCCGCAGCCGGGCTGTTCACCCTCAGCCATGGCGGGCGCCGGGTGCGCTGCCGGGAGTCATTGAGCGACCTGACCAGTGCGATCAGCATGAGCCTGTGCCAGGACAAGAGCCTGACCCACAAGGTCTTGAGCGCCGCCGGCTTGAAATTGCCAGCGCAACAACTGGCAGCCAGCGCCGACGACAACCTGGAGTTTCTCGACGAACACCAGCGCATCGTGGTCAAGCCGCTGGACGGAGAACAGGGCCAGGGCGTGGCCGTGGATTTGCAGACCATCGAAGAAGTGCAAGGCGCCATCGAAGCGGCGCGCCAGTTCGACTCTCGGGTTTTGCTGGAGAGTTTCCACGAGGGCCTGGACCTGCGCATCCTGGTGATTGGTTTTGAAGTAGTAGCTGCCGCGATCCGGCGCCCGGCGCAGGTGATCGGCGACGGCAAGCACAGCGTCGGCGCCTTGATCGAAGTGCAGAGCCGACGCCGCCAGGCGGCCACAGACGGCGAGAGCAAGATCCCGATGGATGACGAAACCCTGCGCACCCTGAAGGCGGCAGGATATGACTACGACAGCATCCTGCCTTCGGGTGAAGTGCTGGCGGTACGGCGCACTGCCAACCTGCACACTGGGGGCTGCCTGGAAGATGTCACGGCGATTCTGCATCCGACGCTGGTGGATGCTGCCGTGCGTGCGGCACGTGCCCTGGATATTCCGGTGGTCGGCCTCGACTTGATGGTGCCGGCCGCTGACCAGCCGGAGTACGTATTTATCGAAGCCAATGAACGGGCCGGCCTGGCCAACCATGAACCACAGCCCACGGCAGAACGGTTTGTGGATTTGTTGTTCCCCCACAGTCAAACCACGGCTTGAGACATGAGCTGACTGGACGGGCCTCATCGCGGGCAAGCCCGCTCCCACAGGTTGCTGTGTGAGCTGCCTTGCCTGCGATGAGGCCAGCCCGGCCAACAAATCCCCAAGCCCCTCATCGAAACCATCGATGCCCTCAACTCATCAGGAGTTTCCATGACCCGAACCATCCCCGAACCGGATCTCAACTACCTGCAAAAAGTGCTGCTGGAAATGCTCGCCATCCCCAGCCCCACCGGTTTTACCGACACCATCGTGCGCTACGTCGCCGAACGCCTGGAAGAACTGGGCATCCCGTTTGAAATGACCCGGCGCGGTACGATCCGCGCCACCCTCAAGGGCCAGAAAAACAGCCCGGACCGTGCGGTTTCCGCGCACCTGGACACCATTGGCGCTGCCGTACGGGCGATCAAGGACAATGGCCGCCTGACCCTGGCCCCAGTGGGCTGCTGGTCCAGCCGCTTTGCCGAAGGCAGCCGCGTCAGCCTGTTCACCGACAATGGCGTGATCCGTGGCAGCGTGCTGCCGCTGATGGCCTCCGGGCATGCCTTCAACACCGCCGTGGATGAAATGCCGATCAGTTGGGACCATATCGAACTGCGCCTGGACGCCTACTGCGCCACCCGCGCCGATTGCGACTCCCTGGGGATCAGCGTCGGTGACTTCGTGGCGTTCGACCCGCTGCCGGAATTCACCGAAAGCGGCCATATCAGCGCCCGCCACCTGGACGACAAAGCCGGGGTCGCGGCCTTGCTGGCGGCGCTCAAGGCCATCGTCGACAGCGGCGAACCGTTGCTGATCGACTGTCATCCGCTGTTCACTATCACTGAAGAAACCGGCAGCGGCGCGGCGGCGGCCCTACCCTGGGATGTCAGCGAATTCGTCGGCATCGACATTGCCCCGGTCGCCCCCGGCCAGCACTCCAGCGAACATGCAGTGAGCGTGGCGATGCAGGACTCCGGCGGCCCTTACGACTATCACCTGTCCCGGCACCTGCTGCACCTGGCGGCGGAAAACGACCTGCCAGTACGCCGTGACCTGTTTCGCTATTACTTCAGCGACGCGCACTCGGCGGTCACCGCCGGCCACGATATCCGCACCGCGTTGCTCGCATTTGGCTGCGATGCGACCCATGGTTACGAGCGCACCCATATCGACAGCCTGGCGGCCTTGAGCCGCCTGCTGGGCGCCTACATCCTCAGCCCGCCGGTATTTGCCAGCGATGCGCAACCGGCCCAGGGCTCCCTGGACCGCTTCAGTCATCAACTGGAACATGAAACACAAATGGAGAGCGACACCCGCGTGCCCTCGGTGGACAGCCTGGTCGGACAGAAATCCTGAGGCTGGCAACTATGATCCCGGCACAGTAGGATCGCCGGGATCCACCATTTGAGGCTTGTATGCTGATTCCCTACGATGCACTTGAAGTCGACACCCTGACCCGCCTCATTGAAGACTTCGTGACCCGCGACGGCACCGACAACGGCGACGACACGCCCCTGGAAACCCGGGTACTGCGCGTGCGCCAGGCGTTGACCAAGGGTCAGGCGCTGATTGTTTTCGACCCTGAAAGCGAGCAGTGCCAGTTGATGCTCAAGCACGACGTGCCCAAGCACCTGTTCGACTAAGGGTTGGGCACCGCCACCGCCTGCCCCTGCAGGCGGCGGATCTTTTCGTAGACCTCCGCCCGGTGCACATTGACCCCTGCGGGCGCTTGCACACCGAGTTTCACCTGGAGGCTGTTGACCTCCAGGATCCGCAGGGTGATGTGATCGCCGATGGAAATGATTTCGCCTACCGCGCGGCTAAGTACCAGCATGGCGTGTGTCCTTTGGAAAGTTACCGGACCGCGACCATGCGCCCTCCCCTACGAGCCATCAATGACCTGCCAGATAAACAGATCCGCCCTACAACCCAGAGTTGGATTTACTGACAGACGAATATCAAACAGCCCAGTAGGAGCGCAAAAATATAAACGTATTGTTTATATCCCTCAGCCTTTGACCGACTGTGCCTTGGCGCGCATTTTTTCCGACATGCTGGTCATCTCGTCATACAGCAATTGCGGGTTTTTCTGTTTCAGCGCCCAGGCCATGCGTCCCTGTTCGTGGGGCAGGATCATGAACTCACCGGCGGCCACACGCTGGTAGATGTAATCGGCAATGTCTGCCGCACTGATCGGCGAGCTTTCCAGCAGTTTGCCGACCTGGGCCTTCATCGCCGGGGTGGGGCCGCGGAACGAGTCCAGCAGGTTGGTCTGGAAGAACGACGGGCACACCACGTGCACCCCGACTTCCTGCTGCTTGAGCTCCACCAGCAGGCTTTCCGAAAGCGCCACCACACCGGCCTTGGCCACGTTGTAGTTACTCATGGCCGGGCCTTGCATCAGGGCCGCCATGGAGGCGATGTTGATGATCCGGCCCTTGCTCTTTTCCAGCAGCGGCAGGAAGGCCTTGCAGCCCTTGACCACCCCCATCAGGTTGATTGCGATCTGCCAGTCCCAATCCTCCAGGGACAGCTCGCTGAAGAACCCACCAGAGGCAACCCCGGCGTTGTTGACGATCACGTCGATGCCGCCCAGCTTGACCTCGCAGGCCTGGGCAAAGGCGGTGAGCTGGCTGTAGTCACGCACGTCACAGCGCTGGATAAACCCGTCGCCACCGGCCTGGCGCACCCGCGCGAGGGTTTCCTGCAAGCCCGGCTCGCTGACATCCGACAAGGCCAGCTGCCAGCCCTCGCGGGCCCAGCGCAGAGCGATTTCGCGACCCAGGCCGGATCCGGCGCCAGTGATCATCATGCGATTTTGCATAGGAAGTAGCCTTGTGATTCAGGGAAGAAGTACGCGCCAGTGTAGCGAAGGTTATTCACCGCCCCATGCACCATCAAGTTGCTGAATGCCCGGGGCAAACCAAAGGCCCGGTCGGATGCCGGGGCGTGGGGTAAGTTCAATCTTTTTAAACTAAGTGTGCAACAACACAACAATTAAAAACGAAATAAGCCAGCGGCCAAATCGGATTAAAAAAACAGGGAATTTTCTGCAAAGTGCAGGAGTCGGATTGATTAAGGCGGCCGTTTTAAAGGTGCGGCTCTGACAATTAACAATCAGGTCTTTTCAGAAGACGAATAAGGAAAACAAACTATGAGCCTCATTCTTATCATTGTTCTGATCCTCCTGCTGGTCGGCGGCCTGCCGGTATTCCCGCACTCGCGTAACTGGGGTTATGGGCCATCGGGTATTCTCGGTACGGTGCTGGTGGTGCTGTTGATTCTGTTGTTGCTGGGCAAGATATAACCCCCCAGCGTTAAAAAAGATGCAAAAAAAAGAGGCCTTGAAGAAGGCCTCTTTTTTATTGCCGGGCGATTAGTCCGGCTTGCCGTCTACCACGCCTGCGGTGTTATCCAGCAGGCTCTTGGTCGCGGTTTGCAGGAACGACTCAAGTTTCTGCTTGAGTTGCGCCTCATCCGCCGACTCGGGAATTACCTTGCCGGTCGGGTTGGCGCCCAGTTCGTATTGCCACAGTTTCGGTGGCATTTCCTTGGGCAGTACCAACACACGGTCGGCAGTGAGCAACGCCACGGTCTGGTCGCTGCCCGAGGGCTTGATCACGCCAAAGCCCTTGTCGCCTTCCGGCAAGTTGAGCAGGTCGCGGCCCCAGCACTGGTGGCGGGTTTCACCGCCCAGGCGGCCCATGATGGTCGGCACGATGTCGATCTGCGTGCCCACGGTGTGGTCACGCACGCCGAACTTGTCCTGCACGCCCGGTGCGATCAGCAGCAGCGGCACGTTGAAGCGCCCAAGGTCCATTTCGGTGATCTGTTGCTCGTTACCGAAACCATGGTCGCCAACGATCACAAACAGGGTGTCCTTGAAGTACGGCTCCTTACGGGCCTTCTCGAAGAACTGGCCCAGGGCCCAGTCGGAGTAGCGCATGGCCGTCAAATGCTCGTTGAGACGGCCACGATCAGTCACCGGCTCGACCGGCAACGGCGTCGGCAAGGCGTACGGCGTGTGGTTGGACAGGGTTTGCAGCAGGGCGTAGAACGGCTTGCCGCCTTCGCGCGCCTTCAGCTCCTGCAGGCCCCGGTCGAACATGTCCTGGTCGGACACGCCCCAGGTAGGATCGGAGAACACCGGGTCGACGAAGTCATTGCGGCCAATGAAGTTGGTCATGCCCTGGTTGCTGAAGAAGCCCGACTGGTTGTCCCAGGCGAAGTCGCCGTTGTAGACATACACGTCGTCAAAATCACGGGCGCTGAGCAACTGCGGCAAGCCCGACAGCTTGTGGCTGCCTTCCGGGGTCTGCATCAGGTATTCGAAGCCTGGCAGGTTCGGGAAGCAGGCCATGGTGGCGAACATGCCCTGGTGGGTATGGGTACCATTGGAGAAGAAACGGTCGAACAGCAGGCCTTCCTTGGTCAACTCGTCGAAGTACGGCGTGATTTTGCCGCCACTGCCCAGGGCGCCCACCGAGTGACCGGCGAAGCTTTCCATCAGGATCACCACGACGTTCTTGATCGGCAGGGTCTTCTCGGCCGGCGGCGTGAAGTCACGGCGCACGGCGGCAGTGTCGGTATCCACCAGTTTTTCGTCAGGCAGCACCAGCATGTCACGCACGGTCTGGGTCGCCAGTGGCTGCTCCAGGGTGGCTTTCCAGACGTTCTCACGGTGCTCGGAGAAGCGCGCCTTGGCTGCACCGATCAGCGACAACGTACCGTTGAGGCCCAGGTGGTTGGCGAAGTTCGAGTCGGTGGTGTACACGTCACCCCAACGCAGTGGCGGACCCTGGCGCAGGGTGCCACGCGCGGCGACCACGGCAATCAGCAGGCACACCACGAACACCGCGATGCGGCTGTACCACGGCGCGACTTGGCGGGTGCCGACGGTGCCACCGCTGAACGGGCCACGGGGGCGCGTCGCACGGTCGGCGCCCTTGAAGGCGATGCTCAGGATAAAGGTACCGACGGCCCAGCCCAGCAGGTAGCGCACCACCGGGAAACCGTACCAGAGCATGCTCATCACGGTTTTCGGGTCTTCCTTGACGTACTGGAAGACCAGGCCGTTAAGGCGCTGGTGGAACTCGCGGTAGAAGTCCATCTCCATCAGGCCAAGGAACAGCGCGATGCTGGAGACCACGGTCAGCCACAACCGGAAGAACCCACGGGCGGCCATGGCGCGCACGCTGAACAGGGCCAGTATCAGCGGGATGCTCAGGTACACCACCAGGCGCAAGTCCAGGCGCAGGCCATTGACGAACGCTTCAAGGAAGGTCGAGGCCGGGGTGTCGAGCATCATGTCGCTGTTGTATACCAACAGTCCCAGGCGCAGCAGGGAGAGCATCACCATCATGACCAGGGCGCAAAGCAGCGTGTAGGCCAGGTGGGACTTGACGGTCGGTTGCAGCAGACGAGTAGAAGCTCGCTGCTGATTCAGGGCGTCCGGGTTTGCCATGTTGTTTGAGGACCCATTGGAAGTTTAAGTGGCGAAAGAATGCAGCGGCGTCCTGCCCCGGCCAATAAAGGCTCAGGGTCCAGGGTATTACGCGGTGGGCAGATGGTGCCCGATCAACGTCGGCAACGCTATTGATTACTCATTGCACAGCGCTCCTGGCGGCACAGACGGGCCTTGGCAGGAAAATAAGCGAGGGAATTGTCTTGGATGAAGTGTGAAAATTTTGTGCAGCGAATATCTAGACACAAAAATCTACAGAACACGCCGCAAACAAATGTGGGAGCGAGCTTGCTCGCGATAGCGGTGTGTCAGCCAATCAATCTGGTACTGATACACCGCTGTCGCGGGTAAGCGCGCTCCCACATTATTTATATGCTTGTGCCCGCAGAGGATCAGAGCCGCACGTTGCCCCGTGGCCCGGCGATGGCCCAGATAATCAGGCCCAATACCGGCAACAGCAGGATCAACAGGATCCACAACACTTTGGCCCCGGTGCTGGCGCCGCTTTTGAACACGTTGATGATCGCCCAGATATCCAGTGCCAGGATGATCAACCCGATCAGACCATTAAATGTGGAACCCATGGTGTCGCTCCTAAGTGAGGGCTTGCCTGTTTAGGATAGCCAGCCCTGGCCAGGGTTCCGTTTTATTTCAGACGTGGACGGCAATGCGCAGGGCTTCCAGGGACGGTTCGCCCTTGATCCCGACTTCGGCACACAATTCCAGCACCCGTGGCACGTCATTGCCATAGACCAGCACGGCCTGGATTTCGTCATCGAGCAACTGGCTGAAATTCATCAGGGTGTAGCCGCCGTTTTCCGGGTTCATGGCGCCGAGCTGGATCTGGATGCGATTAAGGGCCGTCAGCGCCTCGGTCTTGGCCAACTGCTTGGGCTTGAGGTTGAACGCAACGTCGGGACCAAAGGAGGCGACGATCTGGGCGAACAGGTCCTGGTAGGTGTCGGCCTGGAACAGCACCGTTTCCGGCAGGCTGCCGACCACAATCCACTCGCCCAGCGGGATGGGGAAGGTGTCGTCGTAGTTGATATCAGGGTTGGCCGCCAGGAACCCATCGGCATCGGCGTAGGCCTGGCTGGCCTCATCGGCGATCCGCACGATCTCGGCGTCGCCCAGGCAACCGGAACTGATTTTAGTGATGAGTTCGACGAGCGCGGTGTTCATGGGCGAATCCTGTGGCGAGGCTGATTTTGAGGGCGCAAAGCCTACACCAGTTTTTGCAACTGCGCCGTCGTATCCGCTGCCCCCATGGTCTGGGCCGCCACCAGGGCCGTTACCCCCTGGGCATCCGTGGCCTTGGGGTTGGCCCCCACACTGATCAGGTACTCGACCATTTCGGTGCGGTTGAACATCGCCGCCATCATCAGCGCCGTGCGGCCATCGGCAGAGGCGCCGTCAACCGGGGTGCCGCCTTCAATCAACGCCTTGACCACCGCCAGGTTGCCCTTGAACGCGGCACCAGCAATCGGCAGTTGGTTCTTGTCGTTGGCGATCTGCGGATCGGCCTTGAATTCCAGCAGCACTTTCACCGCCTCGGCGTGCCCGTGATAAGCGGACAACATCAACAAGGTATCGCCATTGTGATTGCGCAGATTCACCGGCAAGCCCTTGGCCAGCAGCGCAGCCAGCATGGCGGCATCACCGCGGCGGGCCACGTCGAAGACCTGCTCGGCAAATTCGGCGGCTTCTTCTTCGGTCATTTGTTTGGCTTGATCAGACATCTGCGGCTCCCTGTGGGGTGTGGCGTAAGGCCGTCAGTTTCCCGAGCAGCGCCGCGCCTGTCACCCCTTTTTTGCCGAAAGCCACAATAGCCAGGTTCTATCGAGCCGCCCTAGTAGCGATATTTTCCACTCTGGATATCCGCCAGCACCTGCACGGTCACGGGCACATAGGTATCGCTGCCCGGTAACCAGGCGTAGAGCGGATCGTCCCCCACCTTGTGCGGGTCGAAGGCCTCTTCCTTAAGGCGGACCTTCTGGTACTTAAAGGTGCCGGTGGTTTCCATCTTCACCTTGACCCGCAGGAACAGCGGCACCGCATAGGCCGGCATCTGGCTCTGGGCGAATTGCAGCAACGCCTGCATATCCAGGGTGGCCAGGGATTCGGACGGGGTAATCGCCGCCATCCCGGCGCGGCCATTGGTGTTGGCGATTTCCACGCCGTAGGCCACCGCCTCGGTGATCTGCGGGTGCTGCATAAAGATGTTTTCCACCTCGGTGGTGGAGACGTTCTCGCCCTTCCAGCGATAGGTGTCGCCCAGACGGTCCACGAACTGCGCATGGCCAAAGCCAATGCTGCGCAACAGATCGCCGGTGTTGAAGTAGCGGTCGCCCTTTTCGAACACGTCGCTCAAGACCACCTTGCGGTTTTTTTCCGGGTCGGTGTAGCCATCGAACGGCGCCTTGTCGTCGATCCTGGCCAGCAGCAGGCCCTGGCCGCCCTTCTGCACTTCACGCATAAAACCATTGCTGCCACGGATCGGCTCGCAAGTGTCGTGGGCGTAGTCCACCAGCGCCCAGTGCATCAGGGAAAAGCCGATGGTGTTGTCGAAATTCAGCACGTTGGTGAAGCCGATATTGCCGTCACTGGCGGCGTACAACTCGCAGATATGCCCCACACCAAAACGCTCCTTGAACGGCCCCCACACTCCCGGACGCAAGCCGTTGCCGATCATCTTCACCACTCGGTTGTCGCGGTCGCGTTCGCTGGGCGGCTGGTCCATCAGGTAGCGGCATAATTCGCCGACATAGCCCAGGGTGGTCGCGTTGAATTTGCGCACATCGTCCCAGAACTGGCTGGCGCTGAACTTGCGGCGGATGGCAAACCCCGACGCGCCGGCAATCGCCGAACCCCAACACACACAGAGCCCGGTGGCGTGGTACAGCGGCAGAGTGCAATAGACGACGTCCTCCGGCCCCATATCCAGAGCGATGGTGCCGAAGCTGGCCGAGGATTTCATCCAGCGCCCATGCTTGAAGATACCGGCCTTGGGCAAACCGGTGGTGCCGGAGGTGTAGATATAGAAGCACGGGTCGTTGAAGTAGATCTGTTGGCTGCTGGCCGGGTTATCCGTGGAACAGTCTGCGCTGGCGGCCATCAGGTCGATATAGCCCTGGGGCACAGGCGCCACCTGTTGATCGGCGACATACCAGGTGCGCTGCGGATCAATCGCCACCTGCTCACGTACCGCGTCGTAGGCGTCGACCAGTTCGGCGCCGACCACAATTGCCACCGGGTTGACCAGGGTCAGGCTATGCACCAGCACCGCCTGGGTCTGCGCGGTATTGAGCATGGCGCAGATGCCGCCGACCTTGGCCACCGCCAGCACGGTCAACAGCAGTTCGGGACGGTTTTCAATAAACAGCGCGACCACATCACCCTTGCCAATGCCTTGGGCCTGCAGGTGATGGGCGATGCGATTGGCGTGCTGGTTGGCCTGGCGGTAGCTGAGCACCTGGTCGCCAAACAACAGCGCGGCGCCTTCGGGGTTGCGCTGGGTGGCCTGTTCGAAGGTCCAGCCCAGGCCGCACGGCTGGTCGGGGTCCGTGATATTGGCGACACGGATACCGCGCACCAACCGTGGCAGGGCCCGGACAATGGTCGGCACCTTACGCAACATCATGCCGAGGGTAATCATCTCGCTATGGGAATTGCTCATGCACAGAAGTCCTTTTTCTTATTATTCGTAGGGTCCACGGGCCTTCATGCGGTGTAGGACCATTCCTGAATGCCTTGCAGGAAAATACGCCAGCCATTCCTTGGCTGTACACGCGGGATTTGCAATGTTTTGTATCCCAGGCACCGGTGACGCACGATACCGTTCGTCATCGCCCAATAGCGCAAAATGCAGGATGCACGATGGCCATTCATGCATATTGCACGAAAGTGAAAAGTTCGATTTTTCTCAAGCTATTGATTTATATCGTTTTTATATAAATCGCGATACTGGCACAATCACTGCACCTATCACTCCATGCCGCACAACACGAGCCAATGGAGCCGATAGACATGAGCCTGATCCAAGATAAATTCGCTTCTGTATTCTCCGCCTACGACGTCACCACCCAGGCGCGCCCTGACGGTGGGATCCTGCTGACCCTGCGCAACACCGAGGGCAAGCAGATCAAACGCTCGATCTCGTACCAGCAGCTGCACACTGCCGACCAACTGACCTGGGTCATCAGCGCTATCCGCCGCGACCTGGCAGAACAAGCCAGCGAGTTGCCGCAGATTTCGATGTTGCAAAGCCAGCACCGCTTTGCCCTGCCGACCTACCATTCGGCATAAGTACCACTGCGTTTCCCAGGGCCGTGAAGCCGTTGCGCTTCACGGCCCTTTTTTATCCGCACAACCCGCGCCTGATCGCTTCACTCACCGCCTGGACCCGGTTATTGACGTGCAACTTGCCGTAGATATTGCGCAGGTGAAACTTCACCGTGGCCTGTGAGACACAGCGAATCCGGCTGATCTCCCACACTGTCTTGCCCTCCGTGGCCCAGCGCAGTATTTCCAACTCCTTGGCCGTCAGTGGCTTATCCGGCAACGACTGTGCGTCGCCTGCCCTGTCGTCGCATGCCTGCTCACAAACATCTGTTGCCACACTGACCGCCGGCCCAGGTACGGATGGGGTGGGCTCCTCTGGACTGCTCATGCTGCCTCTCCCTTTCGTAGTGGTTTGCACTGTCAATATTCGGACAACTCCTATTGACAGATAGGTACACAGCGACGGGAGAGTTACATAAAGCCAAGGGTTAACACATCGACCCTCAGACAAATAGCTGGAACTTACAAACTATAGAGTCCATTCCCACAAACTTATCCAACTTGAGCATATTGAATAAGTTTGCAGATAGTGAACTAAGGTCAATCATCCAGCCCCGGGAAACCTTGGGCGATCCCGCTGCCGGTCACTTGCGCCTCAGCCCCGGACGCCGTCTGGAACAGACTGATAGCAACCACACGCGGCTCCTCCCCCAGGTCAAACCAGCGTGGCATGCCGGCCGGTATGCGCAGCAGGTCGTGTTTTTCGCAGAGCACCGTGTAGACATAGTCGCCGATATGCAGGCCGAGCAAACCACGGCCGGCGGCGAACAAGCGGATCTCATCAGCCCCGTGGTAATGCTCATCGCGCAAACCTGCGGCAAGGGCAACCTTTTGCGGGTGCTCGCGGTTCACGCTCAACACTTGCACCTGCGCGTAGCCCTGTGCCGTCATCCAGCTGTCAATTTGCTCCTGGTACGCCGCCGTCACTTCGGCAGCACTGGCGCCGGCCTCGACACGGGTGCTGGCCTGCCAGCGTTCGAAGCCCACGCCCTGCTCGGCCAGGGTCGAGGCAATATCGTCAGCGTGGGTCAAGACCTTGTTCGGGGTGTCCGGGGTAGAAAGGTGATAAACGCAAAGAATGCTCATAAAAGGGGTCCTCGGGCGGTAAGAGTCTGCAGATGATGGGCCGGGCTCACGGCTGCTCCTCGGGCAAGCGCAGCGCCATGATCAACGCGGCGGCCAGGGCCGCGAGGCTGGCGATACTGAAGGTCAGGGTCGGCCCCAACTGGTTCCAGCTGTACCCGGAATACAAGGCGCCGAGCGCGCCGCCGGTGCCGGCCAGCGCCGCATACAAGGCCTGGCCCTGGCCTTGCTGGCGCGCACCGAAGCTGCGCTGCACAAATTGAATGGCCGCCGCATGAAAGCTGCCAAAGGTCGCGGCATGCAGCACCTGGGCGAGCAACAGCACCCACAGGAATTCGGCGAATGACCCCAGCAACAGCCAGCGTAACGCGGCCAACAGGAAACTGGCCACCAGCACCCGGCGCACCGAGAAGCGCGTGAGAATCCGGCTCATGGCCATGAACATCAACACTTCCGCCACCACACCCAAGGCCCACAGCAAGCCGATCACACCGCGGCTGTAACCGAGGTTTTCCAGGTGCAGGGTGAGGAAGGTGTAGTACGGGCCGTGGCTCATTTGCATCAACGCGACACAGGCGTAAAACGCCAGCACGCCAGGGCTGCGCAGTTGCCGCAGGAAGCCGTCGCCGGCACCGCGACCACCGGTGGCAGCCGGCTGGGCATTGGGCACCCACCAACTCGCACCGATGATGCCGGCCATGATCAACACGATCGCCACCGGGTAGATGTCCAGGCTCAGGGCCTCGAACAGGCGCCCCAGGGCGACGACGGCAAGGATAAACCCGACGGAGCCCCATAAGCGGACCTGGCTGTAGCGCGAGGTCTGACCTTGCAGGTGCGCCAGGGTGATGACCTCGAACTGCGGCAGCACCGCATGCCAGAAGAACGCGTGCAGGGCCATCACCAACGCCAGCCAGGCATAGCTCTGGCTGACAAAGATCAGCGAAAAACTGAGCAGCGTGCACACCGCGCCAAACCGCACAATGGCCAGGCGCCGCCCGGTGTAGTCACCCAGCCAGCCCCAGATATTGGGGGCCACGCAGCGCATCAGCATCGGGATTGCGACCAACTCGCCAATGCGCGCGCTGGAGAACCCCAGATGATGGAAGTACAGCGCCAGGAACGGCGCCGTCGCCCCCAGCAGGGCGAAATAGAACAGATAGAAGCTGGAAAGTCGCCAGTACGGGAGCGCTGTCACGGTCAGACCGTCACAGTTGGCCCAGCACCGGAGTAGTCACGCGCACATCGGCATTCTGCCCACGGTGCCGCAGCAGATGGTCCATCAGCACAATGGCCATCATTGCTTCGGCAATCGGCGTGGCGCGGATGCCGACGCAAGGGTCATGGCGGCCCTTGGTAATCACATCCACCGGGTTGCCATGCACATCAATCGAACGCCCCGGCGTGGTGATGCTCGAGGTCGGCTTGAGTGCCAGGTGCGCCACAATCGGCTGGCCGGACGAGATACCGCCGAGAATGCCACCCGCATTGTTGCTGACAAAACCTTCGGGGGTCAGCTCATCGCGGTGCTCGGTGCCGCGCTGGGCGACACAGGCGAAGCCGGCGCCGATTTCCACGCCCTTGACCGCGTTGATGCTCATCAGCGCGTGGGCCAGTTCGGCGTCCAGGCGGTCGAAAATCGGCTCGCCCAGGCCCGGCATCACCCCTTCGGCGACCACCGTGATTTTCGCGCCCACCGAATCCTGGTCGCGGCGCAACTGGTCCATATAGGCTTCCAGTTCCGGCACCTTGTCCGGGTCGGGGCTGAAGAAAGCGTTGTCTTGCACGCTGTCCCAGGTCTTGAACGGGATTTCGATCGGGCCCAGTTGGCTCATGTAGCCACGAATCAGGATGCCCTGGGTTGCCAGGTACTTCTTGGCAATGGCTCCGGCGGCCACGCGCATCGCGGTTTCCCGCGCCGAACTGCGGCCACCGCCACGGTAGTCGCGCTCGCCGTATTTATGGTGGTAGGTGTAGTCGGCGTGGGCCGGGCGGAACAGATCCTTGATCGCCGAGTAGTCCTTGGACTTCTGGTCAGTGTTGCGGATCAGCAGGCCGATGGCGCAACCGGTAGTGCGACCCTCGAACACGCCGGAGAGGATCTCGACTTCGTCGGGCTCCTGGCGCTGGGTGGTGTGGCGGCTGGTGCCGGGCTTGCGGCGGTCGAGGTCGCGCTGCAGGTCGTCCAGGGACAGCTCAAGGCCGGGCGGGCAGCCGTCGACAATGGCGACCAACGCCGGACCATGGCTTTCGCCCGCGGTGGTGACAGTGAACAGCTTGCCGTAGGTATTGCCGGACATGCAGAGCGCTCCGTGAAATCAGTTGAATCAACTCAACCGTGATAACTAAGCGCGCCAGTATACGCAGGCTCACCCAGTAGTTCATCCTCGAAACCTTCCCGGTAGACGTTGGTCCAACCGGCACCTTCCTCATGATGGCGCGATGATGCTGCGAGTTTTGCTGTTTACCCTCACCCTGTTCTGTAGCGTCGCCCACGCCGCCAGCCCTGTCGTACTGCAACGACCCATCAGCCTGGACACCGGCAGCGGCGAGCTGTTTGGCTCTTTACTGCTGCCCCAATCCGACAAACCCGTGCCTGTAGTGCTGATCATTGCAGGCTCCGGCCCCACCGACCGCAACGGCAACAGTGCCGAAGGCGCGCGCAATGACAGCCTCAAGCGCCTGGCCTGGGTGCTGGCGCGCCATAACATTGCCAGCGTGCGCTACGACAAACGCGGCGTGGCCGCCAGCCTCAAGGCCACGCCAGACGAGCGCAACCTGACGCTGGACGCCTATGTGGCCGACGCCGTGGCCTGGGGCAAATCGCTCAAGGCCGATCCGCGCTTCGGGCCCCTGGTGGTGCTGGGGCACAGTGAAGGCGCGTTGGTGGCTGCCCTCGCCGCCCCTGAACTCAACCCCGACGGGGTGATTTCCCTGTCCGGCAGCGCCCGCCCGGTGGACCAGGTGATTCGCCAGCAATTGGCGGATCACCTGCCGCCGGCCCTGCTGCTGCGCAGCAACCAGATCCTCGACCGGCTCAAGGCCGGCCAGGTGGATGCCGATGTGCCGGGCCCGCTGCAGGGTATTTTCCGTCCCAGCGTGCAGCCGTACCTGATCAGCCTGTTTCGTGCGGACCCCGCAGCGGCGTTCGCCCGCCTGACGATGCCAGCCCTGATTGTCCAGGGCACCACCGACCTGCAAGTAGGGGTCGCCGATGCCCAGAAGCTCAAGCAGGCCAAACCTGACGCCGAACTGGCGGTGATTCCCGGCATGAACCACGTCATGCGCATCGTGCCCAACGAGGTGAAGCAGCAGTTGAGCTCCTACAACAATCCACAATTGCCCCTCGCCGATGCGCTGGGTAGGCGTCTGGTTGGCTTTATCGACGGACTTCGCCACCGATAACCCACTATTTACCCTCCAGTCCTGGAAAGAACGGCCGATAAGCACAAGGTCGACAGCAAAAAGCCTGTCGACTAGCTGGGCTTGGACAGGATCGCGCCGAATGACGAACACCGAAGCAGTACCACAACCTCCCGCCGAAACCACCGCCGACACCGAAGCGGCGGCTGCAGCTGCGCTGCCGTGGGCAGAGGTTGAGGCCGAACACTTCAAAATGCTGCGCCTGGCGCCCTTGGCCACCGACCGCGCAACCGGCGCCCGCCCCTTGCGCTTTGTGCAGTTTGGCTACGCCGAGCGCAACAACAAGGACCACAGCCTGCTGCGCATGGTCATCCAGTTGCCTGCCCAACGGGTGCGGCGCGAACAGAATCACCTGGATGTGTGGGTCGATCATGCCACCCACCGCGTGCACTTCGGCCCAAGCAACAGCCTGGAAATCGAACCCGCGAACCGAGGCCTTGGCCGCTTCCTGGTAGCCCAGGGCGCTGCGTGGGCAAAAAAGAAGTGGTCGCACTATCGCGTCGACGGCGTCGACCTGGCGAACAAGGACGCGCTGAACGAAGCCACGCGCCTGCGTCGCGACCACTTTTTGCGGATCCAGGGTTTTGATGTGGCCTATGCCGATGTCCAGCACCTGAAAGGCCATGTGCAGCCGGGCAAGGTCAGCGAAGTGCTGGACAGCTGGAACACCGAGAAGGTGCAGTTCGTGGAAATCCTCGAAGCGGCGCAAATGCTGCAACAGGCCGAACAAAACCTGGCCGAGCAGGAAGTGAAGCTGCGCCACGAGGAAGAAAAGGTCATCAAGTTCAAGCGCGAGGACAGCGGCTTGCGCTTCACCATCACCTGCCTGGTGGCGTTTACCGTGTTCCAGGCGGGATTATTGATCTGGATTGCGACGCATCGCTGACCACTCGGTTTCACTGAACAATACAAATCAAATGTGGGAGCGGGCTTGCTCGCGAAAGCAGCGGATCAGTCGGTACATGTATTGACTGATCCATCGCTTTCGCGAGCAAGCCCGCTCCCACATTCAGTTCCGCCTGATCAGACGCGAGAGGCAAACACCGCCTGATGGGCCCGGCACTGCTCCGCCGTCAGCATGAATACGCCATGCCCGCCGTTCTGGAACTCCAGCCAGGCAAAATCCACTTCCGGGTACAGCGCTTCAACGTGCAACTGGCTGTTGCCCACCTCGACAATCAGCAAGCCCTTCTCGGTCAGATGATCGGCCGCCTCGGCCAACATCCGGCGCACCAGGTTCAAGCCATCGTCACCGCAGGCCAGGCCCAATTCGGGTTCGTGCTGGTATTCATCGGGCATGTCGGCAAAGTCTTCGGCATCGACATACGGCGGGTTGGACACAATCAGGTCAAAACGCTGGCCGGGCAAACCGTCGAAGCCGTCACCCTGCACGGTGTACACGCGCTCGTCGGCGCCATGGCGCTCGATGTTCTGGTTGGCCACTTCCAGTGCTTCGAAGGACAAGTCCCCCAGCACCACTTCGGCTTCCTGGAACTCGTAGGCGCAGGCGATGCCGATGCAACCGGAGCCGGTGCACAGGTCAAGGATGCGCGCCGGTGGCTGGGCCAGCCAGGGTTCAAAGCGGTTTTCGATCAACTCGCCAATCGGTGAACGCGGGATCAGCACGCGCTCGTCGACGATAAACGACATGCCGCAGAACCAGGCTTCTTTCAACAGGTAGGCCGTGGGCACGCGCTCGTGGATACGGCGATGCAGCAGACGCTGTACGTGGGAAATCTCTTCTTCTTCGAGGTTGCAGTCCAGGTAGCTGTCGGCAATTTCCCAAGGCAGGTGCAGTGCACCCAGTACCAATTGCCGGGCTTCGTCCCAGGCATTGTCCGTACCATGGCCAAAAAACAGGTCTTCCCCATGGAAACGGCTGACAGCCCAACGGATATGGTCGCGCAAGGTGCGCAGGCGGGAAGTGATCACGGGGGCAAGCTCCAGGAAAAAACGACTGGCAATTCTAACAGCCTTAAGCTGTACGGACGATGTATGAAAAACTGCGACGGCGGGTCAGACTCAACCTGATTCAAGGTTTTTCTGCTATACCGCTGTCCCTCTTGACATGGCTGTAGGCCAACAACGGCGCACCTTACGTTAGTAGCGATTCACAGAACCGCTCAGCCAGAGGACAATGTCGCAAAAGCCCCACTCACAGGAGCCCCAGAATGTCCGTTCCAAAGACGATGTTTCAACTCAGCGGTCGCGGTTACGCACCGGCCAATTTGAGCCACGCGACCCTTGTGATCATCGATGCCCAGAAAGAATATTTGAGCGGCCCGCTCGCCCTGTCGGGCATGGACGCCGCCGTGGAAAACATCAAGCAACTGAGTGCTGCCGCCCGCAAGGCCGGGCGCCCGATCGTGCATGTCCGTCACCTGGGCACCGTCGGCGGCCTGTTCGACCCTCAGGGCGAGCGCGGCGAATTCATCCCCGGCCTGGAGCCGCACGATGACGAAACCATCATCGGCAAGCTGCTGCCCAGCGCTTTCCACGGCACGCCGCTGGAAAAAACCCTGCAGGAGCTGGGCTCCCTGGACTTGATCGTCTGTGGTTTCATGAGCCACTCCAGCGTCAGCACCACGGTGCGCGCAGCGAAGAACCTGGGCTTTCGTTGCACCCTGGTGGAAGACGCCTGCGCCACCCGCGACCTGCCTTACAAGGGCGGCATCCTCAGCGCCGAACATGTGCAGCAAACGGAAATGGCCATCATGGCCGACAACTTCGCCACCCTCGCCTTGACCCAAGATCTGATCTGATCGCCCTGTTGATGAGCGGCGCGGCCACCTCAGGCCCCGCTCATCCGCTAAAGCCTGTCATTTACCGCAATTGCCTCCCAGCCCGGAACAAGTTGTTTATCTTCCGGTCGAAGGGCCGATACCCTGGAGGAAAGGTCGGAATGAAGATATCCGATGGTTTTGACGCTCGTCGCTTGCGCCCCAAGGGCCCGAGCAACTGGCGTCTGCGCCTGGGCGTAGCGTTTGCTGCGTTGCTCGCGCTGTTTGGCTTGCTGCTTTCGTTGGCGGGTGCAGCCGCGCTGCTGGGCCATTCGCCCGCGCTCGGCGAGCTCAATACCAGCCCCGGCGGCGCGGCGCTGCTGTTGGCCGGCGGGCTGTTGATCCTGTGGCTGGGAATTTGGTGGTGGCGCCGTTGCCGGCGCCGTATGCACCAGCCGCTGTCGCTGAACATCGCCTCGCACCTGATGAAAAAGCACGATTGAGGGAACACTGATAGCGTTTTGTCCCGCATCAACCGCCTCGATTTGGGTAAACTGCCCGCCCTTCGCGGAGGCTGACATGCAAGACGACGATTTTTCCCTGTTCAAAAACGAGCTGCGCGGTGTCAAGCCGATCAAGCACGACCGTGCCGACACCGGCAAACCCAAGACCGACCGCGCACAGATCGCCAAGCTGCGCCAGGCGGCCACGGTGCGTACGGATGCCACCACGGTGGACGGTCTGTCGGACCAGTTCGTGATTGACGTCGGCCCCGAGGACGAGTTGATGTGGTCCCGCGACGGGGTCCAGGAAAGCCAGGTGCGCAAGCTCAAGGCCGGACAGATTCCCTTCGAAGGCAGCCTCGACCTGCACGGCATGACTGTGGAAAAGGCCCGGGAAACCCTCTGGGCCTTCCTGGCCGAAGCCACCAAGTTCGAAATCCGCTGCGTGCGCGTGACCCACGGCAAGGCCGTGCGCCTGGACGGCAAGCGCCCGATGATCAAAAGCCACGTCAACACCTGGTTGCGCCAGCACACCCAAGTGCTCGGTTTCACCTCCTGCCAACCGCGCCATGGCGGTGCCGGGGCGGTGTATGTGATGCTCAAGCGCACGATGCTCGAAGGGCGTGACGAGTAACCCACGCTTGCAGCGATCTGCCGGCCACCGTACCCTTGCACTTTGCGAAAATCCCACAGGTAGTTTCATGTCCCTGGAACAGAATTACACAGCGATTTTCAATGGGTAGTGGTAAGTAGTAAAAGCCAATGAATCCGGGGGTTTGCTCCCTCAGAAACACCCGGATTTACCCTGGCAAACACGGTCATTGGTACAAAAAGTGGTACAAGATTAATCCCCTCCCCCGGCGTCCTGCCGACCGAACACCAAACCAAAATCCCCTACAGCTCGTCGCCTCACATCGCACAACCCGCAAACCTCGATTACTGTATGCACATACAGCATTTGGATCACCCCACAATGAATATCGACGAAGACACCTCGACGTGGCTTGGGTGCCCTACGCCCCTGGAAATGTACAAGCACCAGTGCGCGCTACTCGAGGACGAGCTCACAACCGCCTATCGCCTGCTGAGCAAGGCACGGGCGAACGTTGCGGGGCTGGTCCAGATGAATGACCTGCTCGCCACCGGAAAAGCGTCGGCAGAGACGGCGCTGAGGGACGCCCTTGAGCGCATATCGGCGATGGGCAATGACCAGACTGACAAGAGAAGCTTTCGAAGCGTCGACCTGGTGACCGATCAACGCGACCACCTCTTCAGGGAGAATCAGCGGCTGCTGCTGGAGTTGAAAGTATTGAGGGGGCCACAGCCCTGACATACGCCTGGCACGCCCGCAGCGCGATCAATCCTTGGTCGCCGGCATCGGTGATGGCGATAATTCGTTGAGCATGCGCTGGGTTAAGTTGGGCTCTCTGGGCTCCATGAACCACGCCGACGGCGCCGGAGGTGGCAGGCACGTTGCAGCCACTGGCTGAATCCGTGGCGTCGAGAAGGACTGACAGCCGCAAATCAGCAGTAGCAAGGCGGTCACGCAGCAAAACCTGGTTGCGTTGAGCATAGGAAAGCTCCTGGGTGTGTTGTTGATCGGAGGCGGCCAGCCTTTGCTCCAGGGTCAGGCGCTTACCCTGCTCGGCGCTCACCTGCTTGGCAGCCGCCGCGCTGACTTCGGCAAGTTGTCCCTGGTGCTGGCCGGCCTGCTCGGCCAGCCTCTTGCCCATGCGCCATTCCTGAACCTGCCAGGTAACGCCGGCGGCGCCGGCCATCAGCACCAGGATCAGCACCACCAGACCGGCAAGCTTCTGGACGGGAGTCATCACGGCACATCCTTGAAGAAGACGTGATGCCCCATGCGCAACGTCTGCTTGGCCTTCGCCGCCCAGGCCGGGGCCTTGGGCATCGTGGTTGCGTAGTAGTGCGTGGCCCCGCCGGTTGGGTCCGGTACCGCGCCAGCCATCACCTGGTCAGCAGCACGCTGTGCCTGTGAGAACTGCGCGGCCGGGATCGGCTTGGCGCCGCTGAGGTAGGCGTAGTTCGGGTCGTTCTGGTTCCAGCAGCTGAACTGCCACGGCTTCAGGCACACGCCGGCGTAGCCCTCGCCCCACCAGGACTTGGCCTTGCCATCGAACACGCGGTTGCGGATAGTCCAGGCCACGGCGATCTGGCCGGCCAGCCCCTCGCCACGGGCTTCACCCCAGAGCGTGCGCGCCAGGATGTCCCGGTCTTTATCGGAAGTGGTCATGCTTTTCTCCAGGCAAAAATAAACCCGCTCGATGGCGGGTGGCGGTGTATTGCTAAAGATCAGTCGCTCACGGTCTCGGTGGCGGCTGGCAGCGGGAAGCGTTGCTTGATCGCCGCTACGGATGCCAGCCACTCGGCGTAGTCGGGCTCCAGCCCCTGGCTTAAGGCGTCGTAATCAGCTTCCAGGCGCAGCGGATCCGACTCGGAGAGGTACGCCGCCCGCCGCGAAGCCAGGGCAGCCTCCAACGCTTCGCGCTCACGCTCTTGCTGCAGCTGCTCGGCCGTCTTCATCATGCTGTAATCGATATTGCTCACTGGGGAAGCCTCACATTGCCATCAGGCGGATTGATGATGTCGGCCGGGTAAAGCGCCGCTGCCGTTGCCTCGGGCCCAACCGGAAAACGAATGGTGATAATCAGCTCACCATCTACGCGGCGAACAGGTTGAGAGATCCACGTCCCGGAAATAGCCTCCATCGGAAGCGTAGCCCCTTCCGGAAGGGGCCTGAAGTCGTAACGCTCACCGTTGATTGTGAGTACGTCGCTGCGCTTTTTTATTTCAAGCGTTGCAGATGGATCAATCGGAGAGTATGGAGACAGAGTAATAATCATTACTTCCACCTTCCCATTGCGATGTACCCGACCATGTAAGTGTTGTTTTCTCCGGAAGTAATCTGCAATAAGGCTTGAGTACCGCCTATGGCCGTCCCGGTGAACCGCTTAACAGTAGTGCCATTACCGTCAGAAACAGATGGATACTCAAGCGTCGGCACAAGCGTCGGAGTCTGGATAAAATCAGCCGGAAAGGTTGGGTAAAAATCCGCCCTGACATTTGCAACAACAGAAACAGACATCCTTGTCCCAGTACAAAACATCGTGCCATCGGGAAACTTGACGAACGTACCGTTGGCATTACTACCCCACACAATGGGATCAGAAATACCAAGTGCAGCTTTGGCCCCTGCAAGACTGTTAGCCCCCGTGCCGCCCTTCGATAATGGGAGAGCTCCAGGAAGGGCGCCGCTGCCGTCAGCACCAAGCGCAACGTAAAGCTCTTGCGTCATATCGTTAATTTTTATGTTCGCAGAGCGCGTAGTATCGCCCCCTGCACCGTTCGGCAATGCGCCGAGGTTAATTGCCTGTCTGGCCATGAGTGGGTTCTCTTGATCTAATTTAAGAAGTTGGCTTCGCAAAGACTACCGAGATGTACTGCGCGGTCGGCAGGTCTACTCCCGTAGCTTGAATCACTAGCCTATTCCCGCCGTAATCCCAGACCGCTTGGACTACGCCCTGTCTTGATACAGTGCCCGCCATGTCCATGGCGATATTGTTTAAAAGCATGTAGTCGCCAGTGTTTATCGGTGAAAAAGCGGACCAGCTATATCTGTAAACTCCTGGCTGTGTTTGCTCTGCCCCGA
This sequence comes from Pseudomonas sp. WS 5412, assembly GCF_012985615.1. Lineage (NCBI taxonomy): Bacteria > Pseudomonadati > Pseudomonadota > Gammaproteobacteria > Pseudomonadales > Pseudomonadaceae > Pseudomonas > Pseudomonas sp. WS 5412. The sequence continues at coordinate 173,924 of NZ_JAARMB010000009.1, read as the reverse complement.
GGTAGCTCCAAGCGGATATGGTGCGCGTGAATTGCGCGCAAGGCGTCCCGCTATCAAAAATAATCTTGGAGGTCGCATCCCATAGCCTTAGACCGTAATCAGCAATTGGCGAGGACTTGAATGCAGCGATAAACCACTTCCCGCTGGAATGACTTCCCTTCAGGGTGTTGAACCTAAAAGCGTGCCAGTTCCCTGGCTCGCCTTGCACCAGGCAGAATGCAAAGTAGTCATCTTGATCTGGCCTGACAAAAACTAAAGGGGGCTCATCGGTTGTAATTACACTTGAAAATGCAATCCCTATCCCGCCGCTTCCGCCCCATGTGCCGCTATCAAGAATTACAAGTCTTGCGAATTCAGAGTCAAGCGTTACTACGTTGTCGTTGTTTGTGAATGTAAGGCCGTACGTCATTACCTATACCTCATGACTATGAGTCTCTGGGTAGTTGTTCCGGTCGGCCCCGTAGTTGCTGCTGGGCTTCCGAAAAAAACCCTTACATATCCCTCGTAGACGTACGGAGTGAAAGCTATTGCACTTACCTGCTGCCCAGTAGTTAGGTAAGGGACCACAGGGATACACACGCAAGAATCCTTACTTGGCGTAACCCCGGATATGGGTATATCAACAAAGCGCCCAGCTGTTTTTGGTACGAGCGCCGAATAAATAACCCTGACAGTAAAGGATGTTTCATCCAGCTGGAGGGCTCCGTCAGCCCCCCATATCCGCATACCGAAACTCATTCCGATAGGTCTCCTAGCTGTACCCTTTTTTGTCCAGCTGCGTCGTATACGCGCAAAGATCTGTTGGTCATGGTCATCCGTCCTTGCCCTGGAACAGATCCGTTGATTTCAAAAACACCGGTCTTGCTCAGTCGCCATCCAGTCGAACCCGCAACGTAGTCATCAGACTGAATGTAAGCCCCGATTTTTGCATTGGTGATCGTGCCATCCTGGATAAACGCGGCTTTAATGAACGTCTGACCGCCCGTTACAGCAAACGGAATTGTGCCGCCCTGCCCAATGGCGAACATGTCCGCGTCGATAATGAACTTGGACTGTAAGCCGCCAGGGCCGTTTTCTAGGCCGAGCCCCACACCGGCATATTTGTATTCACCTGTAGCCGAGGTGTACTGCAGGCGCACCGACCATGTAGCAGAAACCTTGCCGTCGACATCCTGAATAGCTTGGGCGTTCTGTGCGATCGACAGGTTGGCCCCATTGAGATTGGTTTCTACGGTCGTAATCTGCTGGCCAAGCACCCCATCTGCCGCTACCCGAGCGGCCGTTTCCGTTTGTATAGCGGTAGAGTTGCCTCCAACTTGCGCGCCAAGAGTAGTGATTTGCTGAGCCAGGGCAGTGTCGGCAGAGACTCGCGCCGTGGTCTCGGTTGATATCGCGGCAGTGTTGGCGTTTACCGAGGCTTCAACCAAGTCAGTGCGCTTGCTTTGAGCGTAATCACCCTCGGCAATCGCAGACCATACGGACCACACGCCCGCGCTGACAGTGTTGTCACCTGCATTGGTCGCCGTGTCGCCTGCATAGGTTGGATTGACCTGAGCGTAAACCCCATCAACCTTTTCAGATGTTGCAACCAGCTTGCCATCCACCTCGGCGATATCCAGGGTGTTCTGGTGAACCTCGCCCGCAAGCGCATTGGCCTCTTCAAGAGTTGAACCGATGTCCTTCCACGGGGCTGTCGGAGGAGCGATCCCCACAGCTACAGGCCCTTCTGCCTGATAAATCCGCTGTCCTTGGCGGACCATATCGCCTTTAACGTAGGGCTTCTCAGGGTCGTATGCCAGAGCGTCGGCGAAGTCTTGAACAGCCTGATCGATCCTCGCGTTGACGGATCCGGGGCCACTACCGTCGATCAAGTCGATTCGGTCGTTGAGCTCTTTGCTGATCGCGCTCTCGTCAACTTTCCCTTTGATCTGCTCAAGAATCGGCCCAGCATCAGAACTGGCCTGGCCCATCACGCCATTACCGATCGGATAGAACGGCCCCACGTTGCCGGTACGATCCACCAGGCGCGCCCAGAAGAACAGGGTTGCACCAGCCAGCAGCGATTGCATGCGGTAGTCAGCCTGCGGATATGCCAGGTCGGCCAGCTTGGTCGATGCGCCCAGGTCGTTCGCAGGGCCATACCAGACCTCGGTACGCTGGGTGTCTTCTGCACCTGGTGGGAAACCCCACTTGATGCTGATCCCGAACAGCTCGCTGGTTGTGGTCAGGAACGCCACTGCCGGCGGCAGGCCAACCTTGCCTTCCAGGTTGGTCAGGTTTGAACTTTTCCAGATCGACGAGATTTCGAAGGCGCTCACCGAGCGCACGCGGGCGATGTACGCGCCCGAATAAATTCCGGTGATATCGACGCTGGTCGAACCGGTGCGCTGCACTTTGATCCAGTTGCCGCTGTCCTTGCGCCACTCCACGTCATAGGCGACCGCGCCAGCAACGGCGGGCCAGGAGATGTTCATTGTGCTGATGGCCAGGCCCTGGTCGATCGCGACGTTTGACGTGATGTCGACGCTCGCTGGCGCCGGTACCACTGTTATCGGCACAACACTGATTGGGCGTTCTTCAAGTCGTGCGCCAGTGTCGATACTTGGAAACTTGCTCGGCTCGTACTGCAGCGCACTGATGTCGTAGTCTCCCTCTGGGGTACGGGCAGTCCTCATAACCCTATACAGAGGAATAGCCAGATCATCGGCGTCGATTGCCCACTGAAGCTGCGCGGCCGGCGCCTCGCTGTAGGCGACAGTCACAGTTACCTTGCGGCCGTTCACGCTTTCCACTGTGCGCCCTTCCGCCCGCCCGCCGGGAAGGTTAATCACCAGTCGGTCACCGGCCTTGGCCAGGGTATCGCGGTCCAAGGTGACGACCTTCCCCCCCGCGGCTGCAATGCGCCCGCCTATCTCCCGGCCCGCCAACAGCGAGTCGGCCACGGGGATAATGAACCCAGGCAGCGGGATACGGCCTTCCATGCCGGTCCTGAAGCTGATGGTGCGGTCCTGGTTGTTGCTCAGCACCAGCCACTTAGCGCGGCGCTGGGCCTCAGATGCTCGAGTGCAGCCGATGGCACTGATCTCCGTCGGCTTGTCGCCCAGGCGGCGCTGCAGCGGTAAATCGGAATAGACCGTGACATCGGTGTCGTAGTTGTTCAGCGGGTTGTCGTAGCTGACAAGGCAACGCGTAAAGCGAGTCTTCGCCGATGCGCTGCCATAGGAGATCTTGCCTTCGATGACATTCGACCGGGTGAAGACGTAGTCCATGTCCTGTGCCCGAGGCATGTCAGCCTGCATCACCAGTTGGCCCTGAGCCCAGTACGTCATGCCGCGATAGATGCCGGCGATGTCCCGCAGCAATGACCATGCATCGGCCTTTCCCTGCAGGTTCATGTCACACAGGAAGCGCGGCTCAACGCCGCCGGCACCATCGGACACCAACTGATCGCAATATTGTGAGATGCGGTATAGCTCCCACTTGTCCACCATCCACGGCTTGATTCGGCGACCCAGTCCGAAGCGATCCTGGGTGCAGATGCCGTAGGTGACCCAAGCCGGGTTATTGGTCCAGGCCTCTTTCATGGTGCCGTCCCAGGCGCCAGAGTACGTGCGGGCCACGGGGTCGTAGTTGCTCGGCACCTGCCAGCGGCGGGCTTTGCACTTCACGGTCACGGCCGGGATATTGGTGAATTGCTCAGCGTCGAATTCAACGAACAGCAATGCAGTGTTCGGATAGCGCAGCTTTGCGTCGATAACCTGGGTGTAGCCGGCGATGAATAGGCTGTCCGCGACTTTGTCGGTGTTCTGAGAGTTTGGCGTGAGGCGGCGAACGCGGATCAGCCAGCCGCTGGCAGCCGGTGGCAGATCAATGCGCAGGGACCGCTCGTAGCGGGTGGTGGTCTTGCCGTCCATGGCACCCAGCAGAACCTGCTGATATGCACCGCCATCGGTGGCCACGTCGACCGCATACTCGATACGGTAACCGTTGATGTTATTTTCGGCGTCCTGGCTAGCCAGTCGCGGCGTGGCCAGGCGGATACGTGCTGCCGAAAGCTGAAGATTTGTCAGCGACTGAACCCACGGCGCCCCGCTACGCAGTTCGATATTCAGTGAGGTTTCGTTGTCTACAGACGGGATACCTGGAATGTAGGTCTGATCAACCGAGCCTGGGCGCCAGTCCCACTTCACGTTAGTGAAGTTGAAGTTGCCGCTGGCATCCTGGATCGGGGTATTGTCGAGGAAGATGTCGCGCGCGGTTGGTGTTCCGTCGAATTCGCCCTCGCCCACGGCGATCAGGATCTTGGCCACGTTGGTCGAGCGTAGGCTGTCGGGCGCCTCTACTGGTGCCTTTGGCTTGCTCTCGCCACCTTTAGCACCGTGAATATCCAGCTTTTGTGCTGCGCCCATACTTTCCTCCAGGCAATAAAAAACCGCCTCTTGGGCGGCTTGCTCGACGTGTCGAGGTTATGTCTTGTCTTCGGCGTAGATCGATGCCGAGATAATCGCCCCGCCCCACCGTCGCTCGCCGATGCAGATAGGGACGGGGTTGCCGCTGGCCGTGGTGTTCTTGGCGCTGCCGAATGCGTAGCTGGGCATGTTTTCCGGTGAGGCGCTCTGCTTGAGGCCTGATGCTTGCGGGCTCAGCATCTGAATAACACCACCAGCGGTCAATGCAATGCCAGGAGCCAGCGTGGCGCCGTTGGTGAAGGGGCTCAACACGATCAGAATGACGCCAAGGACCGTCTGCAAGAGTCCAGCGCGCTTGCTACCTTCAACTACCGGGACAATCCTTATTTCTTTCGCACCACCGCGGCCGAACTCATCCAGCCCAACGTTTTTCCGGTTGCGGAAAATGGCGAATCGCAACCCGAGCCGGTCAAGGTGCTTGATCTCATCTTCGAAGCCTTCAATTGTTACGTTAAGTGCGCGGAACACCTCCCAGGTATCACCAGATCCCACCTGGCGGCGGTGGATTCTGCCGAATTTTTGGGCCAGCGAGCCCGACAGCTTGATTACGGTCATCGGCGAATAAACGATGGCGCTCATCGGGCCTCCTTGTGTCGAAGAATTAAGCGGGTGCGCTGCAGCCATGGGCCGCCGTAGACGATCACCTCAGAGGGGCGCCCATATAAGTGATGCAGAACGAACGGGCCGGGGCCAAACACGCCCGAGTCTTCGCCGGGTAGCGATGCGTCAGCGCCGAGGTAAATTCCCGCATGATTCGGGTGTGCGGTGCGGCCAACTTCCATCACGATCATGTCGCCGCGCTGTGGGCTGTCGACTTGCTCAAAGCCAGCGGCGGCGTAGTTCGCTTCATACAGGCTGGGGCTGTCTGCACTCTCCCACCAGCCATCGGTGCGATTGAAGGCTTCGAACTCAAGGCCCCACTCACGCTGGTACCACTGGGCGCATACTGACCAACAGTCCCACACTCCATGTACAAACGGGCGCTTCAGCAGCGGCGTGTTGCCGCTCGGGGTGACAGTGCGCAGGTCGCCCTCGGGCCAACTTAAGATATGCCAGGGCAAGGCCGTGGCCTCGCACATGGCCAGGTCGCGCGATGACGGGCGGCTGGTGGCGTCCGGATGCGAGTGCACAATGCCGATCACCAGGCCCTGGTCTTCCGCCGCGGCGTAGTCCTCTGGCTCAAGCCGGAACTCTTCGTTTGGCTCTGTGGCAATGTTCCGGCACGGGAAGTACTTCTGCGCACGGCCAACCGCCAGCACCAGCCCGCAGCATTCTTTCGGGTACTCGGCGGCCGCATGCGCCTGGATGGCCGCAATTATGTGTTTGCGCATTCGTCAGCTCCGGGCGATAAGTGAGACAGCAGGGAATCCACCGAAGGACGCGGGATTGCCTACGCCAAAGCGCGGGTCGCACCCTTTGCCGAGCGTGCCATCGCACTCGTCGAGTTCGGGGTCATCCGTGACAACACCGTCTTTGGTGACGTAGGGGCCGGTGTAGCCACAGTTGGGGCCTCTGTAACCCCCCGTTAGGCACCAGTGACATAGCGTTGTCATCTGCCGGCCAATCGTCTCGCCGCCGACATCGCCCGGGCTGGCCAAGTCCCAACTGACCGTCTCGCCGTCCTCGTTGGTTTTCTGGTCGACATACCAGACCTCGATCGATTCCTGGGTGGGGTCCGCCGTGGGGTTGCCGCCTTCGAAGTTCACGGCGTCGAGAAACTCGGCCAGCGTATTGCGAATGGTCAGCTTGAACTCGAGCAGATCCTCGAAGGCCAGGCATAGAGCGGTGATCCGCCCATTGACGTTGCCAACCGATAGCTTTGGCCGTACTGCAGTGCCGTCGCCGTTCGCCTCGCTGCCCTCGTACTGCATTGGCCAGGCGCCATACTCTTCGCCCTTCCACCAGATCGACTTGGCCGGCAGCTGGTCAGCGTTGCTGCCGGCGGCCAGCAGTTCGGCAGCCGTATGCGGTATCGCATGGCCGTGGAAGCGCAGTACATCGGCGCCGTAATCGCTGCCATCCAGTTCAAACAGCAGGATTTCGTTCCCAGGCTCAAGGGTCTGGATAGCATTGATCAGCGACATGGATTGACCTTTACGGGTGGAAGGCGCGCTCAAATGTCGCCGTCACTTTGAATACGCCCCCACCCATAGGGGTCGGGGTTGGGTTCTTGCATGTGAATAAGCCCAACTCCCCCAGCGGTGTAGTCCAGAGAAAGGCCTTTGCGCCCTTGTGGCGGTCAAAGAAGGCCATCATGGCCTTTGCTGCCGAGGTGGTGCCGGTGTGGGTTATCGGGTATGCATCTTCTTTATTGTTTGGACCATCGCCGACAACTTGCTTATAGCCCCCGCCAAAGCGTGATTCCCTGGTCCTATATTCAAATGTCGGCGCCTCCCCGTGCTGGGTGTCCCAGGTGAAAGTTTCAATCGCCATGGTTACCTCCCATTGATCAGGCGCCAGATTGAGCCACCAGGCTGCAACCCCTTGGCAATTGCAGTTTCAGCCTCGGTTTTAGCCGCCTGCTGTATGCCCTTGCCCAGCTGAGTGGTGTCTTCCTGCGTTGCGTTTCCGCCGTCGCCTGCCGTTTGCACGGATACCGAGACGGGGAAGTTGTAGGTGTTGCCACCGCCTCCACCGCCACCGCCACCTCCGAGCGCGCGCACACCCAGCTCGCCACCGGCCGTCCTGGTCAGCGGCATGATTGCCTCCGGCCCGGCTTCAGCGAAGATGCCCGCTCCCTTGGCGAACGCGAACATCTGGGGTTTGTCGTGCACCTGGTTGCTGAAGCTGGACAAGCTCGGCGAGTCGTACACGCCGCCCTTGGCGTTTGCCGTGATAGCACCACCAATGTCAGACCCGAAGCTGGTGGAGCCAGCAGCCGCTCCGCCACCGAAGTACGCGCCCAGCGCACTACCGGCCAGGCTCGACAGCAATCCGGACGCCGCCTGCCGAGTAGCGATCCGCGCCATATCGGCGATGATCGACTTGGTAAAGTCAGCAAACGAGAACTTACCGTTTGTGGCGAAGCTGGCCACCGCGTCTTCCATGGAACTGAAGGCGTTGGTGAACAGGCTGCGGGTTTGTCCTGCTACGTCGCGAGCCGAGTCCAGATAGTTGCTGAAGGCCGAAGTGGCCCCATTGCGCCAGTCACTTTGAGCCACGGACATCTGCTCATAGTTGCTGAGCGTGGTCTGAGTCAGGTCCCGCTCGCTGCGGTTGATCGCCTCAAGCTTTGACTGGTATTCCTCGGCGCTCATGTTGCGAGACGCGTCGGCCTTATCACGTGCCAGATCCAGGCGCTGCTGGTTGGCACGGTCTGAAATACCGTTCAGGTCGCCGTTGATGGCGTTCTGACGGTCTCCCTGGCCCACGCCTTGTGCCGCCCTGCTCCCTGCCCGCTGTAATGCAGCGTTCTGCTGGTCCAGCGCATCGGTGTATGACTTGATGGCCAGTTCCTGCTTCTTGAGCCGTCCCTGCTCATTGGTCGCGATCACCGCCAGCTCGCTGTCCGACTCCTGCTGAGCCTTGACCATATTGGCCCGGGCATCGGAAATCTTCTGGTCAAGCTGGATGCGCTGGGCTGCCGAAGTGCCGGCCTTTCCTTTCGCAGCCTCAAGCGCCGATATCTCGGCCTCATACGAGGTCTTGACCTCTGACGCCTGCTGCTGGAGCAGTGCCACGCGCTGGGCCGTGTAGCTCTCCTGAGAGATGATCCCGGCTTTCTGCGCTGCCTCCAGTTCCTTATCGGCGCTCTTGTAGTAGCTGAGCACCGCGTTGAGCTGGTTCTTCGAGTCGTTGAACGAGGTGAGGTCGACCGGGCTACTCGAACCCTTCGGATCCTTGAACTTTTCGTTTACGTCCTTGATTTGCTGGGCAACATACTTCGGGTCTGCCCTCTTATCATCGGGGTTTGCCGCACGGATCTTCGCCGTGTCCTCGTTGATCTTTTTGATTTCCAGCGCGCGTTTTTCTGCGTTGGACATGGTCGCAAGATGACGAGCATCGGCCCGTTCTGTCGCCGCGATACCGTCGTCTTGAATCTTCTGCCGGTCACCGACGTACTTGTTCTGCCTCTTTTCTATCTCGATGTAGATTTCTTTTAGGCGTATGGATTCCTGAAGCTGCTCTCGCTCTTTGGTAACCGCCGCACTGCTCGAAACAATGCTGTTGCCGCCGGATTTCTTTTCCAGGTCCGCTAACTTGGCGCGCTCATCCGCGAGCTGATCAGCAAGGCCTTTTTCTCGACCAATCGACAGCGGCACATCAAGCGCAGCCTTGGCGGCGTCACGAATAGAGTTCCAGCCACGCTCAATCAAGCCAAGGTTTTGGGTTATCTGTCCCGCCCTGGTTGCAATCGTGCCGGCATAGGTATCAGTCAGCAGGTTTGCCGCGCCTACCGTGTCACCCTGTTCCTTGAGCGCTACGATCTGGGCGTACACAGACGCTGTCAGAAAGTGGTATTGGTCGTTCAGCTCTTTGGCTGCGGCGACCGGGTCCTTCGCGATTTTGGCAAACTCTGCGATGGTTTCATCAATAGATCGGCCCGTTGCGCGCTCCATTTGCAGAGCGGCTTCCGTGATTTGCTCGAAACTGCCGCTGGCAATCTTCCCATTACCCGCCAGTTTTGCGAGCACCTCGGCAGCGGCCCCGGTCGTGCCGATTGTAGAGCTGACCTGCTGGGCCATTACTGCCAGTTGCGAGGAACTCGTCCCGGCAGCGTTTCCAGTGAAAATAAGCGCTTTGTTGTACGAGTCAGCCTCTTCGCTCCCCTTGTAATAGGCTAGCCCTAGAGCGGCCACAGCCGCGGCCGCAAGCGTGAAAGGGTTTATCAGGCCCAGAACGTAACCGCCCAACGCCTTCGCCGCCGGCGCAATCCCGCCGAACATATCTTTTAGCTGGCCGCCCTGCTGTAGCAGAACCGTCAAAGGCGCCTGCCCACCCTGGAGAGAGACTGCAATGTCAGTGAACTGCGCAGGCACGCCGCGCAGCGCTGCCGCCGTCTGCTTCGCTGTGTTTCCGGTACGAGTAAGGCTGTCGTCGAATCTGCCTAGGTTCGCCCGCGACTGGTCGATCTTGCCCTGGTACTCGCTGAATGTTGAGGCGTCCAGCGCTCCAAGTTTTTTTTGTTTGGACAGCTTACTTTCCAGCTCGTCTAAGCGACCGAGAGCCTTAACAGTTGGGTCAATCTCCCCAAGAAGATCGGAAAGCTCGTCCCGCTGCTTTTTAATCGATGCGGAAGCCTTGTCCGTGCCTTTCGACACACGCTCAGCTGCTTTTTCTGCTCTGCCGCCAGCGGCAACAAGCTTGTCGAGGTCAGAACTCGCCTGTGCAGCATCCGTCGAATCGACCCTTATGCCGAGTTCTGCAATCGACGTCATACTTTTCTCCAGGCAATAAAAAACCCGCCGAAGCGGGTCATTTGTGATTTTCTGATCAGGTAGCGGGAATTTCGCTACCGCAGTGTTTGCACTTAACTGCCGCTACCAGCACCTCTTCGGCGCAATAAGGGCAGGCTTTGGTTTCGCGCAAATCCTTCGGTGGAAAAACAGGAGCGTACGCCGGCTCGGCTTTCGCCAAAACCTGCGGTTCTGGCCGTTTAAAGGCCCACACAATGGCCGCCACCCAGCCTAAGAGCGTCCACCCAAGAAATAGGTTAAGCAACGCAATTGAAGTTAGGTTCGGGTGTTTACGCAGCCACGCCTCGAAAGTTGGAAGCATGTACAGAGCAGGGATGAAAACCACACCACTGTAAACGACCAAGTGTCCGAAGGAGTTAAGTGGTCCACGCTCCATACCCATTGAGTAGCTGTAGAAGGCGAGAAACGCCAAAACGATGAGCCTTAAAAAGAACATTTGAATTCCCTTCCTGTAGATAGCGGCAATCTACCACCATCCTCGGGCCGCACCAAAGCAGACTGTACGAATCCCCAGTAACGCCCGACCATCGGCCGGTAGTAGCCTCCTGCCACACGCAAGGATTCCCCAGTCCTACGCCTGCAAGCCCAAGGACTGGGACAGCGCCAATATCGGCGCGTTTATGACCTGGAGGTCAATGTGGCTTTAAAGATAAGCAATATCTCGATCAATTGGAGCTCTACCCCGCCATCCGCTCAAGTAATAATGGTGGATGACCATAACTGCAACGTAAGCGTGCCGATCCTTCTCGAAGGTAAAAATGTCGAGAAATTTTCCCTTCAAGAACTTTCGGATTTGGCTCGTACAGCCGCCAAACACTTAGTGAGCCAAGCGTAATTCCAGCGCCGTTACTCGTTGAAGCAATGATTGGTTAGCGGCGGATGTTTGGCCCGACTCTTGATTGAGTCGGGTCTTAAGTTCCTGAATTTCCCGCTTCAGATGTTCCAGTTCTTTAGTAACCACTTCGTTTTCGCTCATGCTGCTCTCCTGCGGCCATGCCGCTTCATGTTGGTTGTCTACGTCCTGCTCTCGCTCATCACCAGCAGCGCCTCAGCTTCCATCATGCGAAGGTCGGGGAAAGCCTGTGCCAGCTCGGCACGCTTGAGTCCGATCATGCTGGCCACCGGCTTGATCGCGTTGTAGTCCAGGCCCACGGCGCCACCCATACCCACACGCCACTGCGTGGACATCGCCTCGAACAGCAGAAAGGCTGGCCAGTTATCTGGCCAGACCTCGTACTCTTCATCGGGGATGTCGGCCTTGGTCATGCCGAACGCCGCCAGGTCAGACTCTGACGGGCCCTGCTCGTACAGGATGCGGGCGACGCCGGTCAGTTTCCCAGGCGGGCCGGCTGATAGGCGGCCTGATAGGCGGCCAGCACTGCCTGGGGCGCACCCACGCAGGTGGTGACCAGCGCAGTCATGGCCTCGTCGGATAGCTTCTCATCGAAGCCCCAGCCGCTGACGATGTCCTTGAGCTGTTCGACCTGCAGCGCGATTTCCGAAGCCGTGGCGTCCTGCCAGGACATGCCCTCGTCTTGCACCTTGGTGGCGTGCGCATCGCGCGCAGTGTTCCAGCGGTCGAACAGCGCCGAGAGCGCAATTCGATCCAGGTACTTGAACTCGAAGTCCACGGCCACAGCATCACCACCCACGCGGGGGATCTGCACCTTGGCCTTGAACGTTGGGTTTGGGGCGATCTTGATCTTGGTCATGGGTTACACCACCACTGCCGAGTAACGGGTCGGACGGCCAGCCAGCGACAGAGTGATGACGCGGGTCATCAGGTTGTTGCGAGACAGGGCCGGGGTCGACGTGATGGTCACATACGCGTTGTAGAGGATGCTGTCGCCGTTCGGCAGGTTCAGGCGCAGTACACGGGTGACCTTGTCTTCGTCGGCAGTTTCAACCACTGGCACGTATGGCAGTGCCGGATCGTCTGCGACAGTGAACGACATGCTGATCGGGTTCTTGGTGGTCGGGATCTGGCGGTCGTCATCGTCAGCCAGGAAGCCGAAGGTCAGGAACTGCTGGTCGCCGCCGGTGGTTGCCACGTCGGTGATCTGCGAGATCTCAACGAAACCGGTTACTTCGCGTACCGAACCCAGGCCAGAGCCGGCCGGGTATGGCTGGAGATTGGTGGTGTTGATGTTCTCCAGGGCGAAGGTGCCGGTCAGGCTGTTTGCCACGCGCGCGGCGCGGTCATTGAGGCGAGTCCAGCCCGAGGTCACAGCGATGATGTCGCCATCAGTCAGGCCGTGGGCCGCGGCGGTCGCTACCGCAGGATTGGCGTTGCTCAGCGCGGTTACCGGGATCGCCGGGCCATAGGTCGAAGCGATTTGCAGGGTCGCGCCGTTGGGGAGTCGAAAGCCCATGTGTATTTTCCTCTTTGCAGAAATGACAAAACCCGCTCAGTGGCGGGTTCTGGGTTTGCCCAGCGGGCGAATTAGTTGGTGTCTGCTCGATACTGGAACGAGGCCGGCACGGTGTAGGTGCTGCCGTCAGCGATGCCTGGGCCAGGCCCGACCGGAGTCAGCACAATGGCGACCAGTCCGGCGCGCGGGATGCGAAGGTTTACGGGGAACAGAGCGGCGAGCTCGTCAACAATGCCGCTGGCCTCTGTCCGGTACTTACCGGATGGTGCAACGATGTTGACCTGGAATACGCCGACGTACAGGTGGTGGTCGCCGCCCAGTGTGTTGCTGGCGCTTACCGCAGGAAGCGTAAAGGCCCGCAGGTACGTCTCGCCAGAGGCCGGCGTGTATGTCTCGTTCTCGACCACCACCTTCAGTGGCTTGGCTCGAGCCTTGGCCCAGGCCAGCAGGCGCGACTCGAAAGCCGCGGCGATGATGTTATGGCTCATACCTGGTTATTCCTGATGGCTTCTTCGACGATCTGCTGGAAGCGTGCGAGCGTGATTTGCACCATGCCGGCCGGCGCCTGGTCGGAATGCCCGTATTCGAGCGGCACGCCGTACACCAGGTTGTTGACGATGTATGCGACCTGTCCGGCCTCAAGCTTGCTGACCTCGGCCACCAGAGTCGCAATGGTTTCGTGCCCTGCCTTGTCGAAGGTGTCGATGCTCTGGTTCGAAGGCGCACCCACAGTGAACTGCCAGTTGCCTTTGAATCGCCCAGTGTCCACCGGTGACAGCCGGATAACCGAAGTGCCGATCTCGATCACCACATCGCGGAACACATCGTCGATGGCTTCCTTGGTCTGCTCGGCGAATGCCGCCAGGCTCTCGGCAAAACTCCCTTGCTGTCCGCCGTAGCGGCTGGTCATGTGATTTGCCATTACTTGCGCACCTGCAGCTCAAACCCAACCGCCAGGCCGGCGTAGTTCCATGGGCCGACGGCGATGACGGTGTAGGTGGTGCCATCGAATTGGATACGGTCATTGCTCAACGGGGTCGGCATATCCGCGCCGCTGAGCTGCACCGGCGACACCAGCAACTTGACGTCGCCGCGAACGATCAGCGTGTCATCGATGTACTTGTTGTCGTATTCCTCACGAAAGCCGGAACCGTTCAATACCAGTTCGCTGGGCGCCTGAGGTGCATCCGGGTCGTACTCGCCCAATGTCTCGCGGCGCAGGACCAGTTCCAGGCCCTTCCCGCCCTTGCTGCGCGGCGCAAGCATCCGCGTGGCCAGGGCCTTTGCGCGATCATAGATATCTGGCATCACTTGCGCCTTATTTTGTAGATGGCCGAGCATCTGCAGTTGGCCCGCTCACTCCACCCGGCCCCCAGGCTGGTATCGCCCGGATATCGAAGCAGCGCACCGGTGGGGCTCTGGAATGGCTGATCCTTCTGCACCTCTTGGCCACCCATCACGGAGTGCGTGTGGCGGACCTTCTTATCGCCTCGGTCGCGCCAGGTCTTCGTGACCGAATCGCGATCCAGGCCCTGCGCAATGAGCTGCTCGTAAACCTGGTCACGACCGGCACCGAACGACTCCAGCGCCTCAGCCTTGGACAGCATCTCGGCATATGTCTTCATCAGGCGATCAGCGTAGCGACCAGCGATCTTGTCCACGTCAGCCTGAGCAACGGGTGTACCTGCCTTGATGGCGCGGTTCACGATCCCGTCGAAACGGCGGTCCCGGCGCTTGCGCTGCAAGTACTTGCGCATCTCGTCGGGATTGCCGCCCAGTAGCTGCGCACGGGCGTTCAGGACGTACTGGGCATAATTACCGGGCAGACCGATAACACCACCGGAGCGAGATCCGGTCTGAGCGCTCACACGACCCAGCAGGTCAAGCGCTGCCTGGCGAGGCGTGCGAATCATCGGCGTAGCGCTGACTTCCACCTGCACTACAGCAGGCTGCGCACTGGGCCAGCCGACAATGCGGCGGCGACTACCCATCACTTCGCGAATAGCGGCGCGCACGTCGATGGATGCATTGGCGCGAATCTCTTCTGCCTTGGCCGACACCCACTTCTCAGCATCGGGCTGCCTGGCATCGAACTCGAAGCGTCCAAGGTCGCGCGGGATCGCGATCGCCTTGACCTCGAACTTGGCGCCGGCGATGAACACCGACCGCGCCAGCTCAAGGAACGTGGACAGTGCGCCCAGGCTGAGCAGCGCGACCAGGCCTTCTTCATCCTCATCAGCAATCAGGCGCTCGACCTCTGCAACCGTTGCTGCGCTGACCACCGTCTTGACCTGCTCCAGATAGGCCCGCTGCATCGCAGGCTCCATTCCTTCGATGGCCTGGATGATCTGCGCCGGGGTCATACCGTAAACACCGCAGGCAGCGTGTAGCGAGCCACCAGAACAGGGGCAATCATCTCGTCGATGATGCTGATCACCGGGCGCACAGAGCTGGCAGCGTCTGCACCCACCGATACGGCGAATTCAGTTTCCAGCGGCCCGACCTTCTCTCGCTTGACCATTGAGGCGGACACGAAGTCAGGGCTGAGGCTGCCAGGCTCCACAAGCTCTCGCAGCGCGGCTTCGTACGTGGCCTGCTCAACCTCCACGGGCACCTGGTCAGTGGGAATCGGGTTGCCCTCATAGTCATAGGCGCCTGTGCGCGGCCATTCCCTGGCTTGCCCTCTGCCCTCGGTCTTCACGCCGGGGAACAATGACTGCCACACACCAGAAGCCAACAGCTTCCGGTAGCGACCGTCGATGTAGACCGATGCCCGGATCAGTGCGGCTTGCTTCGCCACTTCATCGCCGGCCCAGGCGGTATTCGCGCGCGCAGCGTGATAGGCGTCGGCGGCTGCGACGGTTCCGTAAAAGTCAGGCATCGGATTGTCTCGAATAGGTGGAGCGGCGAACCGCTCCGGGGTTTTACTTCTTGTCGTTGTCAGCTTTCTTGGACTCGCCGACGGCAAGGAAGTCCAGGCGCTTGGCACCCTTCAACCCTGCCTCGGTGAATTCCACATCGACGGAATCGCCTGGCGCGATGTATTGAACGCCAGACTTCGTATGCACGCCCTGCAGCGCCTTCGAGTTGTTGGTCACTTTCATGTCGACCTCCTATCAGGATACTGGCGGGGTGATTTCGTCGAGGTACGCCACGGCGCCCGGCAGACGAATCTCGGTACCGCCGGTACGGGCGATGATCCCAGTTTCGAAGCCCATGATGGACTTCTGGCGCGGTGCCAGGACGCGGCGCGGCATCGGCAGGTGGAAGCGAACCACTTCTGGGTCCTTGCGATACGCAACCAGGCGGCCGCCGCCGTCAGCGGAAGCGTTGCGGGCCTCGCGCAGGGGCGCGATATCCAGCGGCAGACCGGTCTCGGCGGTGTAGATGTTGTTGCGGCGCATGTATTCCAGCACCGTCATGAAGCCATCGCCAGCGCCCATGCGCTTGGTTGCCACGGCTCGGAATGCGTCAGGCGGCATGCGCACGGTATCTGCCCACTCGACTTCGCCAGTGTTGGTGCGGATGCTGCCCAGCAAGCCATTCACGTCAGCCATGATCAGGTCGACGTCTTTGGCGGACCAGTAGGTCGAACCAGCGGTGCCGGATGCAGCAGCGTCAACACGCGATACGTTGCCGTCGTTCAACAGGCCAGTCCAGCGCTTCTCAACACTGCCAGTGAAGGCAATGCTGTTCAGCAGGCGCTCAACCTTGTCGGCGGCCGAATCAGCCTTGGTGCCGCTCAGGTTAATGCCATACAGCTGGGCCTGGTTCACTTCTTCCAGGTTCCATTCCCAGCCGGAGCCGATCATGGCAAAGTCGTGCGATGCTTGGTCGTGGGTGGCCGAGTTGAACGGCATATCAGTGCCCGAACCCGACAGAAACTTGGCCTCACCAGCGGTATCGACGGTGAAGAACGTGGTGCCGATGGCCCATGGAGCGCCTTCGGTGACTACTGGAATGCTCGCGGCGTAGTTAAACGTCGGGTAGCGGCGGGTGTAGATGCGCGTTTCGATGTTCCGGCCCTGGGCCAGAACGAACGGGAACGCCGACTGAGCGTCTTCGAAAACTTGAGGCATGTTAAGCGCTCCGATGTTTGAGGGAGATTTCGACGATGTCACCGTTCGCACCAGTGGTGTCGAAGAAGGCGCCAGGGATCAGCACTGCACCGGTTGCGGCGGTCGTCACGTAGCGATTGGTGGCCGCGACGTAGTACACGTCATCGCCCGGCACTACAGCGGCGCCTGCGGTGACGTACATCTGGCCATCGGTCATGAATGCGCCGGTGAAGTCCTGAGGGTAACCGTCAATCAGCGTGGATCCGGTCGCTACCGGCGGTACGGCTGCGCTCAGCACAGCCAGACCGAGGAATAGGGTGCCAGTGGCGGCGATCTTGTGATCGTTGCCAGCGCCAGCCACACGGAAGCCAGGAGCGCCGAAGACAATGCCCTCAGCGTTAGAGACCGTGCGGCTGATCTTGTTGCACTTCTCTTCGTTGGCGACCAGGCCGGGCACGCCCTTAGCTGGAGCGTTGGTGTACGTGGTTTGGTAAGTAGCCATGGTGTGCTCCTTATGCCTTCGGCAGGTGGGCGGTTTGCATGTCCGAAATCATCTTCAGCCGTGCTTTTTCCGAATCATCACCACCGGCAGCGCTGTCCTGGTGGATCATGTGCTGGCGGAATGGGTCATTGGCCGGGTTCTTGGCAGCGTCTTCCACCAGGATCTCGAAGCGGGCATCGATGTAGGCGTCAGCCTTGCCCGTTACGGCCGCATCACCCAGCTTGGCGATGACCACGGCCTTGCGGATCTCGGCGTCGGTCTTGCCGGTGTAGTCGGCGTCGGCGATGGCCTTGGCTTTGCTGAGCAGGTCGGCGCGGGCAGTTACGCGCTTGTCGATATCGGAGTCACTGATCACGGCCGCCTTCAGCTTGGTGATCTCGTCGTCTTTCTTGGCCAGTTCGCCATCCTTCAGCGCGATTGCAGTAGCGTGCGCATCGGTCAGGGTCTTGGTGGCGGTGGCAGCATCAGCAAGCTTGGTGTTCAGCTTCTCGATGGCCTGGGCGCCTTGCTCGGTGACATCAATGGAGATGCCATCGACAAGGAGTTTTCGCAGTGCATCAGCCATGTCATGGCCTCCTTTGGGGGTGTCTGGTTTGTGGTCACCGATGCGCAGATCGATGCCGCCCCGAGCGCGATGCTCAAGGCTGAGGTGGTTCATTTTCATAGGGCCGAGGTAGCAGTCGTACTGCTCACCGTCGCCGGTTACGCCATCCTGAAACACAACTTCGGCGCCGTAGCCCATGGAGAGCTCGCGCTTGCCTGACTCGTAGTCAGCGATGGCCTTGGCGTCCATCAGCACCAGGGGCACCTTGACGAACTGCCCGTCGCGGACGACTTCTCCACCGGTTTGGCCGATAGCGACGTCTTTCCAGTTCTTGGAATTGACGCCGTCGCCGCCCGGGTGGCCATTGGTCATTGGTCGGTATGCGTACGAGTGCATCGCATCAGCGTGGAAAACCGCGCTTTCGGGCCGGTACACGCGAACGATTGGCTTATCCCGCAGGCCGTGTTCGTTGTCCGGGTCGATCTCGGTACCCAGGTAGTCCTGAATGCCGGTGCGCGCCACCCTTGCCTCGGCTACCAGGTAACCGTCCTCGGTGCGCCGTACGCCTGTGACTGGCACGGAATCGGTAAAGATCATGGGTCGATTTCCTCGATGTCAGGTTTGGCGTCGGATGGCGGGCCAGGCAGATCATCACCGCCCTCTTCGTCCGGAAGCTCTGCGCCGAACTGGTCGATGGCCGCTTCCAGCCCAGGCATCACGCTCAGTTCCACCAGCAGGTTCACCGAGGCAGCCGACAGCGCGTCTTCAGGGAACAGGGCCGAATCCTTCAGCGCCTTGATGGTGTCGGCGGTGGTCTTGCCGATGTCCGATCGTTCTTTGGCCGTGGCCTGCCACAGTGGAGCCCATGAGTAGTGGATCTCCTTGGGGCGGCTGCCCAGCGCTGAGCGGATCAGGCATTCATCCAGCACGCTCATGGCTGGCTTGATCTCCAGCTTCTGGCGCGACGCGACGTTGTCGTAGTAGTTGCGGGTGTTCTCTTCGCCGTTGGCGCCCAGGCCCGTGGAGGACTGGCCGAACATTCGGGTGCCCGGGATATCGAACGCGCCGGACACGCCCTGCTCTGTCTTGGCGATCACCTCAGGCAGATTGCCGAAGCTGGCCGACTTGGAGCTATGGGTCTCGGCGCCGTCGAGGATCAGTGTGCCGTTGATACCCTTGGCGGTAGCAGCCAGACGCAAGCGCTCCAGCAGCAAGCGCTCGTAATTCTTGTCCTGCATGCTCGCCATCAGGTTTGGGATATTGATGACGTCGATCTTGGCCTCGTAGACCAGGCTCACAACGTTGGCCACCGTCTCGTCGTAGTGACGCACGGCGGGCATCGCAGCCAGGAGCACTGAGTCACCCCAACCGAAGCCGCAACCGACCGCGAGCTCAGGGTCAGGGTGTGGCGTGCCGATGAAGATCACCAAGCGCGACGGGTGGATCTCAACCAAGCTGCCCGGTAACCGGTAAGCCTTGGGCTTGCCAAAGCGCGGGCTCTGCGGGTCTTGTTCAATCTCGGTCGCGCTGAGTTGTCGGCGAGTCATGACAGTGAGGTACTTCACGCCTCCCTGCTTGATTCGCTCAGGGTTCAGCTCGGATGCCGTATCACGCTCGCCGGTGCCGATGAACACGGCAGCACCACCGAACAGGCGGGCCTTCAATAGGGCCTCAAGAATCTTGCCCTTGACATTCAGCCGATCCTCTTCGGCCTCGATCAGCTCAATCTGGTCCTTTTCAGCCTGCCAGTTGCGCCAGTTACGGCACGCGTCCACCGCAGGGATGGTGACGCCCTTCTGCGCCGTCCACGATCCACGGAAGGCGTTCAGCAGCTGCTGGTCGTCCATCTCCGGCACGGCATAGTGCGAGTGGGAGGCCTTGTCGCGCGCAGTACCCAGTCCTGCGACCAGGTTCTGCAGGCTGTCTTTCAGGTAGCTGAATGCGCTCATGAGTTGCTCACGTTTGCGAGTGTGTAGCTGCCCGCAATCGGGAAGCGCTGGACAATGAAGTAGCCGAGTGCGTCGACCGGGTCTTCAGTGCCGTCCTTGTTGGGTTGGCCGTGCTCGTCATAGGCCTGCTGCTCCAGCACCTGGGTGGTGACCGGGCAGTTATCGGTGTTCACCAGGTAGCGGCGCTTATGGTCGATATTCAGGAACATGGCATTCACTGCCAGCACCCGATCGCGCACCATGGGGTTGGATGGGTTAACCATCACCATGAAGCCGGCGGCGCGGAGCAGGCTGTGGTCCGACTCGCTGCCGTTGACGCTCTTGCGGTTCTTGCCGCTGGCGTCCGGATAGACCGTGATGCTGTGCCCGGGGAAGCGGCGCTTCAGCTCGACGATCATTGCCGGCGTGTCGAATAGGCTGGTTGCCTCTTCCAGCAGCATGGGCAGTCCGTCACGGATGACATGGATCGTCGCGGCCATCCGGTTGATGTTGAAGTCCATGCCGATGTGCAACTGCTCGCCTGGGCGAATTGTTGCGTCGGTGTGGTTCTGCTTGCGGCAGAAGCTTGGATACACGCTGCCCGACGTCAGGTTGACGAACAAGCCATCAATGTAAGCGTCCACCAGGTTCGCCGGGTAGGACTCGCGCAGCGACTTGATGTAATCCTTCGGCAGGTTCTTTGCGTTCTGCCGCGTCGAGGCGTGCACGATGCCGTACAGCGGGCGCTGGCTGGGATTCGATGCAAGCTCCTTGACGAACTTGCGATACACCCAGTTGAAGCCCTCCGGCGTCGTGGTGACGTCAATGGTGTTCATGTCGCGGCCAGGCCAAACCGTGGACATCCGCGCAATGATCTTCTTCCATGCGCTGTCGGCCTTCTTGATCGGCATGCAGTCGATCTCATCGACCAGCGCATGCGCGATGTTGAAGCCAACGATGCGGTGCGGGTGTTCCATGCTCTTGCAGACGATCGTGGACAGACACCGCCCGCGGTTGTCACGCAGGTACACGCGCTTCTTGCTCGGCACGATATCGGCGAACAGGCCAAACGCCTCAGCAACCACCGGCATGGTGTCGTAGAAGATGTCGGCGATCTGCGGGTAAGTCGGCGCGAAGTAGCCCTGGGGTATGCCAGGGTTCTCCAGCGCATTGATACAAAGCCGCACGCACCCCACGAAAGTCTTACCGCTACGGTAGCCGCCGACGAACGCTGAAAACTTCTTGGGGTGGCTGATGAACTCGAACTGGGGCCTATTCAGCTTCAGGGTCGCTTGCATCTTCTACCCCGATGATTACTTGCTTGGGCTCGGGCAGGCCCTTGTTCGGGTCTTCCAGTTCGCGTCGCAGCTTCTCATTGGTGAGTCGCCGCGTCTCCAGGTCTTCCTTCGTCCGCTCAAGGCTCTCGACACGGGCAGTGAGGCGGTCGATCAGGCTGGAATAGTCGCGAACCTTGCTCGTAGTCGTGATCGAGGTGAGCGAGGTCTCCTTGCCGCCGACCAGGATCGGCTCTTCCTTCTCCGACTCCACCTCCAGCGTGTTGCCGAATTCGCTCTCCCTGGCTAGGGCACGCATCAAGCGCACTCGCGTCAGTCGTAATTCATCATCCACGCGCCCCAGCTCTATGCCGGCAAGCATGTCGTTCTCTTCGTCAGTCAGGAATCGGCTGTAGATCGAGCCGGGCTTCGCAGCGTTCTTGTTGCCCCTCTGTTCCTTAGGGCCTGAACTCTTGCCGCCGTGTAGCTTGCAGCGAGAGGAACCCGGTATCGCGTGACGCTTGCATGGTTCCCCGTTGCCGCGCTTGGATGCGCCGCATAGGGCCATAGTCAGCCTCATTCATGGGGTTGGTTTTCGCAGAACGATTCATTCAATGCATTCGAACGTCATTCAATGATCATTCGATGCCTATAACCTTGATCTCACCCCACACTGGGTGGAAATCGACATGCTCACCATCCGTGGACTTAAGCGGGGCATCCAGAACAACGGCGATACCTGCCTTGGTGTCGCAGTAGGTCACGCCGTCAACGCGCTGCCCGTCGATGATCACCTCGCGCCGGCCTCGACCATCATCCCAGTAGTGGACGTGTTCGCCTGATTGGTCGCTCATGCAAGACGCTCCAGGGTGATTGGGTCAACCTCGATGTAGCCCATGCCGAAGTCGAACAAAGTGGTCTTCTGCCCGCACTTGCCGCAAGTACATACATCGTGGAACGGTGCCGGGCCATCCAGCTCGACGTGACGCCATCCGCCGCAGTTTGCCTGCCACGTATCGCACTTAGGGCACCGCTGATCGCAGTAGTAGCGATTCAGCCAGGCTTTGCGCTCTTGGCGCTCAGCCCAATGCTTGATCCAGGTCCAGATACTCATATCTTTCCCCAATTGCGCGCCACGATTTGGCGCATTCGAAAACGTGGCGCGGATTAATCGACCTTGCGACCTGGCAACTTGAAGTCAGTCACCCGGTCAGCAATGGACCTGATCTTCTCCACACCTAAGAAGCCAACCCAGCCACCTACAAAGGTAGCCATGCTCTGTGGGAGCGAGAAGAACTCAAGCCCGCTAATGATTGTCAGGGCCAAGCCACCACAGATAGCGCCTTCAACGATCATCTGGCGCCGTGTACCGCCACCGTATGTGATTCGCAGGACAGCCATCGCACAGGACAACGCAGCCGCATAGAGGATTGGCGAATGCTGGCTCAACCACGCAAGCGCTATCGCCCAGGTGTCTGGTTTGTCTGGCATGTTGGACATCTCGGTTCCTCCCCGTCAGGGAGTTAGGAATACGACAGGCCATGACCTGCGGAATTGAATCGGCTCACACGGCACTCCCAGCTCGGAGCAATGGGTGTGGTGTAGCCGAAAACTGGAAAGGCCCGCGGAGTGCGGACCATTTGTAAGCGTTAGCGAAGCTGCGAAATTTGTGCTTCGAGCGCGGATATCCTGGCACTCATAACGGAATCGGCTGTTATGCGTGCAGAACACTCATGCGTGATGCGCGCGTTCTTGGCCGTGGCATCATCGATGAAGCCCTGGCGGATGTAGGTCACGCCGTCCACTACGATGAATGGCTTGAGCTCTTGAGCATCATGCAGATCCGGAAGATTGCCCAGAACGACCTGGGGTGCACCGTTTGCACTGATTACCAGCTTTCCGTCTTTGATGACCGTATTCGATCTCTCTCTCGGCAAGCCGTTGATCTCGAAGGTACCGGTGGCCTGGTCAAGCTTCCAACCGGAAACGCCCGGCACGTAGTTGCTGGATTGAATAGAGCAGGACATTTGCTGCGCCTCTTAACGAGAAAAGCCCCAGCGATTGCTGAGGCCCTGAATAGGTGCGCGGTCTTTCCCGCAGTCAGCCAAAGACCAGCCCGGCGTCGACGCCCCAATGCATCGATCTCGCCCTTCCTGTCTCGCGCCACTCCAAAAGCAAGTGTGAGGTCAAAGTGCGCGGGCTGCCGGCGCTGATTCCGTACGTCGCACTATCCGGCTATCGACGTCCAGGCCTTCCCGAGGGCTGTCCTGGCTACAGGTGAAACTACAGATTCTTTTTGTGGATCCGCCAACCCATGGCGACACCAGGATGCAGGTATTCGCCGGTCTGCGGATGGCGCGAAAAGTTTGTCTCGCCAACCTGTCGCGCAACTGCTTCCCAGGCCGTACGGGCGCGCTCCAGCGTGTTGATTCTGGTCTTCAGCTTCATGCGCACCTACCGGCAGTAGAATTCAGGCAATAAAAAACCCGGCGCGATGGCCGGGTTCTTTTTAGTCAGTCCTACACACGCAGGAATGACAGGATGGGTGAATAATGCGACATGGCGACATGATATTGCAAGCCCTTTTGAGGGACTATTTTCATGCAGCCTCTACCGCCAGCACGCCAACCGCCTCAAGCATGTGCTGGGCGTCTACCAGCGCTTCGTTCACAAGACCTTCCAGTGCGCCCTTGATCGACTTATTCCAACGCTGATAGGTGCGCTCTGTCAGGCCCTGGGAATCCCAGTTCGTCATGTCGTAGTTCGAGTCGGCCAGGACGATCATCTCGCCCGGCTTCGTTTCAGCCACTGACCTGGCGTGCTTGTTGGCGCGGGCAGCATCGGCGTCAGCCGCTTTGTTGCGCCAATCCCACTGCCCCTCATCCTTGTTTTCCCGATGCTTTGGAGCTTTGACCTCGACCACGGCGCGCTGGATGCCTTTCGACTGCTGCGGCACAGCCCAGACCAGTACCGCCTGCTGAGTGAAGCGCTTGGGCGCCGACGACGGCACAACCGCTACAAGGCGACCGATGGAATCGATCTTGCGCCCGCGGTGGGTGCTGTACTTGGCCACCAATGCATTCCAGTGGCGAGGGCTGAGCTGGGCATGCAGAAGCTTGTGCACGATGCAGTCAGCAAGTAGGGCCGCATCCTTGCCGGTGATCTCCCCCTTCAGTTTGCTGGTCTGCACTCGAGGCTCGACGTTGCACCCGCCGGCGCTGTTGATGGTTTCCGCTGCCAGGGCGCGGACGACTGCAGAAATGACGTTTTGGTAGTTCATGCTGCCTGCCCCTTCTTGAGTTCTCTGGTCTTTGCCCGGTATTCGGCGGTGATGGCTTTCAGTTGCTCTATGGTTTCCTTGCGCGGCGTGTGGTCTGACTCCAGCGCCTCGACAGCCTCAAGGCCGATTCTTGCGATAAGGCCGGTGCGGAAACCCTGCGAAACCGTTTGGCCCTTTCGGGCGTACTTGGACGAACCGGCATTACAGCTCTTGCACTGCAACCAAATATTGCTGGGCACCAGCCTTAACTCTGGCCGAGCGCCCTTGCCGAGAAAGTGCCCGGCATCAAATGCGCCGCCAGTCTTCCATCCCTGGGCATGGAGGATCGATTCCTGCGAACCACCGCAACTGATACAGCCACTGCCGATGCTCAGTTCGTAGGTGCGGCGGTAATCGCGCACAGCCTTCTCTGCGTCCTTCATGTGGTCCGATCGGGTCTTGAGGGCTTTCTTACGAACCTCGATGTCCCGGCGGCCAACATCCGCCAGGGCCTTCTTAGCGCTAGCCTGGCCCTTCTCGGACTTGCCGTAGGCGATGGCGCACTCGATCTCTCCGCACACCGCCTGCGAGCTTCTGGAGGGTGTGAACATCACCCGGCACTCTGGGCAGCGCTTGCGGCGAGGTCCGTTCGATGTGAGCGGGGTCTTGCGTTGCAGTGGCGTGCGCTTCATGCCGAAACCTCGACCAGACGATTATCGAAGGAGGTTTCACCGACCTTATGCCGGTAGCCGAACTTCGACTCAAATGCCTCGATGTCCAGATCGCACAAGCACTCGCCTGGTTCCATGGCGGTGTCGCTGATCGTGGGCAGATCCCGAACTGCGCAGCCGACGGCCTCAGCAAGCCCCCCGGCGTTATGGGCCTCAGCGGGATTGTCATGGAGCGGCGTGACTTCAAACCAAATGCACATCAGTAGCGCCCTCCCCAGTTGTCCTTTTGCGTCCAGCGCACCTGGTGCTCGGCGCCGAAGGCGTGCACCCACTCGATCAACTCTCCGCACTGCTTCACGGTGAGCTTGCTGGTACGCTCGTAGATGACGTCGAAGCCGTTACCGTCTACCGCTGGTATCATCTGCGGCTGATCGCCAGACTCGCGCAGCCAGGCGGCCGTCAGCAGGCGCTTCCAGATCAGGACGTCCCACTTCTTCCCGGCGTGTTCGACCTGGGCGGCAATATCGGCCAGGGCCGCGTGCAGGGCCTTGTTTTGCTCCCCGCTGCGGTCAACTTCGGTGATGGCCAGCTTCTTGGGCTTGGTGATGTCCATACCAGCGATATGGCCAAGCACCCTGGCTCGGTCGGATTCATTGCGGATCTGGAGGCTAGTCATTTGCGCATCACCTTTTTCCAGAGCTGAGCCGCCGGGTACAGGATCGGGTACGTCAGCGGAAAGCTCACAATCAGCAGTGAGGCACCAAGATCAGCAAATGCGAACGCAAGGTCTCGGCAGTAGGACGGGAAGCCAGTGAAGGTCTTCTTGTACATCCTCAGAAATTCCTTCATGACTGCTCTCCCTGGCCCAGGGCGGCGTCGATCTGCTCCATGACCAGTTTCCGGAGAGGAAACATTGGCGATATGTGCCGGGCTCCATCGGTCATGCGCCGCACCTTGGCATCACGCATAAGGAATTCTCGGGAGGATGTGAGAGCCTTGCGCAGCCCCTCAACCTCAGCCTTCAGCTCAGCATTCACCCGCTCGTAGGCTTCGTAGCCGGTGCGTAGGCCGGCGATTTCGGCCTTGAGCGCTTCAACCTCCTGCCACAAGCGGTCTGCAAGTGGGTCATGCCAGCCTGGCATCTTCTGCAAGCTGCGCATGTGCACAGCGAGCTCGGTAGATGATTGCTCTCTGACGTAGGTCATGGCTTCACCTCAAACAGCTCAGGATGTAGTTGGCGTGCTGGACCTGCCATCCAGGGGCGCCGAATGACTACGTGGAATCTCCACGCCCAAATCGATAAGTGATTCGCCCCTCGGCTACGCATAAAGCTCCTGCATGCCTGATAGCGCCATGGCAGGAAGGTGACCTTCAGAAGGCAAGACTTCGGCAGGGCCTTGTGCTTGACCGTTGCGTCGTGTGGCATCGAATGAATGTTCATGACTTCACCTTCAGGCCGGCAGCTTCTAGGACATCAACAACGTCACGCTTGCCTTGGCGATGGCCTTTGGCGTAGTCGCTTTGGGCGTCTGCGTATTCGCATTTTTCGGGAAGTTTGATCACTATCGCCCCGATAGCGGCATCAGCCTCGGCCCACACGGAATGGTCGGCGCCAATGTCCTCAAGCTCCATGTCGCACCGGTCTTCCTCTTCGCGACGGATATTCCAGATTGCTCTCGCAACCGCTTCACGCATCTTGTCGCTCATGTCCGTTGCTCCGCTGCTTCTGCGATCAATGCGATGCGCTCCAGGCGCTCGGATTCGTCTTTTCGGATAGCCCGGACCATCGTGAAGATGCAGTAGCCGAGGCAGATCGCGATTGGCGCGAAGAGAATCCAGCCGTTGAAAACCCAGGCTTTGCGCCACTCAAAGGTGCCAATTGTGGTCCCTTCATAGATCCATGGGCCGATCCAGATAGTGTTCACCGGCCCCCAAATCACGAAACAGAAAACCAGCATTGCCAGCACTGCAACGGCGCATCGAATACCAGCTTTGTCGATGTGATCTTTCATCAGAATTTCTCCGCGCCGCGCTGTGCTTCGCGCTTGATGTTCATTTTTGCCAGCAGGAGCGCACGCGCCGATTTGCCGTCGGCCGGGATGCCTTGCTGAAGGATTCGCGCCTGGGTTTGCTGGTCGGCCAATTCGTCAGCCAGTTCCAGCGCCGTCTTCTGGCTGTCGTGGCCGATGCCGGTGAGGATCTTTCCGTCGAGCGGCTGGCCTTCCTGGGCGCGGCGGATCACCACGGCGTAGTTGTGATCAAAGCGCTGGCGAAGGCCCTTGTCTTCCTGCTTGGCGGAACGCAGGTCGAACAGCCCGGTGGCCTCGGCGGCAAACTTCACCGCCTCGTGGCTGTAGACGCCCATCAGCGCCTCAATCCATGCGTCGGCGACGATCGGCATGCCGAAGTCTTCCGGGCCTGGCACGCACATCGCGATGAACTCCCCCACACTCGGCGCGAAAGGCTTCTTGAGCTTTCGGCACTTCTGGATACCGAACTCAATCTGCTCCAGGGTGCGAATGCCCTCGTCGGCAAATTCCTTGATCCACTCAGCCTTCGCGGCGTCGAGTGCTTCCGTGGACGGCCACGCCTGACGCCATGCTGGGAATATCCCGCGCAGCCGTCGGAACAGGTCGTTCACCACTTCTGCCGTCTGCGGTGTGACGTGCAACGGCCGGGTGTGAATTGCTGGCGGCAGGTTGCCCATGGTCGCCATCAGTTGGCTGACTGGCTTCATGGGCTCACCACAAGCCCTTCGGCCCAGGCATTGCTGTCGAAGTCGGGCTCATTGCTCTGGCGCGGCGTGAACTGCCTGACGTTCGACGATGCTGCTCGATTCCGATCGCTCAGCACCCACTTCACCAGCATCTGCACCCACTCGGCCTGGGTGTTCACCTGGCCGCGCGGCTTGTAGTGGGCAGTGAATGCTCGGCGCGCATCTTCGGTGAACAGGTCCAGCGCTACGCCTGAGTGAACCGAGTAGGTTTTCAGCAGCTTGTCGTCCGGGTGCCAGTCGAGGGTCATTTCGCTGGGCATGCGAGGGTCGACAGCTTCCCGCGCAGAGAGAGGGTTTTGATCTTCTCTTCTCTTCTCTTCTCTGGTCCGCATTTCGTCCGCATCACTTGCGGACATTTTGCGGACACTTCCCGACTTTCGTGCGGTGCGCTTCCTCTCATTGTCGTTCGCACGGCGCTTGGCGCTTGCCCCGTTGTGCTCGTCAAAGCGAGGCATTACAAGGCTTCCAGCCTCATCGATAGAAGCCCACTGCACGTCGATCATGGCCTGCGTGAACCCTGGCCAGCCGATCACAGCGTCCATCGCATTGCAGTCATAGCCCAGCAGAACGCCATCAGCAGAATGAGTGTCGAAGATGCTCCAAGCGACATGCAGTCCGCCAATCACCCGCAACCTGTCCGCTTTCAATGCGGACACAATGCGGAAAACTTTCGGATGGGTTTGGAGGTCGATTCGCATTTTTATCCAGTCTCCGGCCATTACGCGGCCTCCAATTTGGCGATGATGCGTGCGGCTTCGCGCTCAATTGCGAGGCGTTCGGCTTCTGGCATCTGGTTGTAATAGAACAGCGCGCGCTGGAGCTTCTTGGTTGTCTCGAGAAGCTCTGATTGGTCGCCGAGGCATGCGCTTGTAAGGCGACCGCCAGCTAGCGTCATACCCAAGTGGATTGGCTCTGTGGGGCTGTCGAGAACGATCGTTATCCGGCTCATGCAGCACCCCGCATAGCCTTGGCATGGCTGGATGCGTCAAGGGCACGCAGCGCGGTGTGATGACGGCGCCGGGCGTTGTACTCGGCCTTCTTGGCAGCAGAGACACGCTGAAACTGCGCCTCGGTGAAATTCATCACGGGCAGGAAGGCTTCGCTGTACGGATCGAACGGACCGTCAGGTCGGCCGTATGCCTCGAAGTACGTGTCGTACAGCGAGCGCAATTCAGCCTTGAGGGCCTTTTTAGTGGTCTGCGCCTGGAACAGCTCAAGCGCAGTCAGGGCGGCTCGCTCGATCAGTTGTTGGTAGGTCATGGGCTTCATGGTCAGAACTCCAGGCGCTTGATTTCGGAGAGAAGAGCCCGGCTATGGCGCTGGATGTAGATCTGGCTTAGCTTCTGCTTGCGGGATTCGAAGTCCATGCCGACATCGATCAGAGACGCGTTGACGCGCTGCAGGTGTTCAATGCAGCGAATCTCGCAAGGCGTGAGGTGGTCACGGATCGAGTCTGTAGGGCTGATGCAATGCGCTGCCCGGTACACCTTGGAAGGCATGCCCAGGGCGATACGGTTGATTAGGTCGAACTCATTGCTGAAGTGGTAGTGCTTGGTTTCTTTACCGGCGGCGAGGCGCCCGTGCTTGATGGCGTCGGTCAGAGCTGGAGCTTCGAGGCGGGCTCGCTCGCGAGACATGGCCCGATCAACCCCTTCACGGATGTTGTTGGCCGCAGATCGCTTAACCGACTGAAAAGTGCGATATACGTCAACCTCAAAAGCTGGCTCGATCCAGGCCGCATAGCGGATAGCGATCAGCTCATCGGCGAAGGTTCCGCCAGCGCGCCCTGGCCGCTTCACACAAACTGCTATTTTCGTAGCAGTTTCGAGAGCCCCAATAAAAGCGGATACCGACTCAGATTTTAGGAAGTTACCAGGGCGCTGGCTTTCTGTAGCCTTACCGCTTTCCATTGCCGACCGGTGAAGATCGTTCAAGGAGTAACGACCTTCCTCGTCACGACGGATTATCACGGCCCCGATATTTACCTCATTAATGCGCGCCACGTTTTCAGAGATAACGAATCGTGGCGCGGAATGGATAGAGGAGGTGTTGACATTAATCTGCTGAGTGCGCATTATTCGCTCCAGAACTGATTTGAAATTGCTGCACGAAAAGCCACCATTGCCCGGTGGCTTTTTTGTGCGTCCGATTTACTGCTTGGTTGTTTCACTGGCAGATCCTCAATAGTCCCTGGGGGACTTATCAGCCCTTGCGTCCTATGGAAGCGACGTTGCTCCGGCTCTTTGGTGGCCGGGTCATTCGATCAAGCGCCCGGTTCATGATTGTTGCGGCCATCTCTTCTGGTGTTACCCCGTTGCGTCTGGCTAATAGCTCCAGATCAGCGAGTCCCTGCCAGTCGAGCTGGATTTCCAGCGGTTTTCTTTCAGGCACAGGGCCTCCTCGGCTACTTCAGGCCACGTCTGTTTTCGCGTTAAGCTCTTCCATCATTTGGTTCAGGCCGCGCTCAAGAATCTCGCGTGCTAGCACCGCCTTTTGAGTTCGCTGAAAACGGGCCATGGCCGTCAGCAGATCGTCGGCCACCTCATCCAGGCGAACTTTGGTGGGCTTGTCGTGGAGGTGGTCAGGTGCGGAATACGACATCTGTGTTTCCTTGTGTGGTTGGAATGGGTTTAAGCGGCGGATTTCTTGGGGTGCGCCTCGGCAAGCAGCCAGGCTGGATCGAATGGCTTTCCGTTGGCGGATGCCAGTTCTGCAATTTTCTTGGCGTACTGGGTTTCGCCGGTGTACTCGGTGCGCGGCAATGCGTCGGCAACAAGCCACTTGTAGATGGCGCGCGGGGTCTTCCCGCAGGCCAACGCCACGGACGGAACACCACCAGCATCATCAATCGATTTCTTGAGCGGCCGCATAAGGCCTCCGAGTTAAATATGAACTTGCAGTACATATTATGTCGGAACTGAAAGTACATGCAAGGGCATGCGATATTGAACCTATGGTTCAAATAGAAGAGATACGCGCCGCGTTCGCCTCACGCCTCAAGAAATCAGTAGCCGCCAAAGGCATTGATCAATGGGGCGCGGGCGCTCGCCTGGCTGAAGTTGCCAAAGTTACGCCGAAGGCTGCGAGCAAATGGCTGAACGGTGAATCCATCCCTGGCCCCGCAAAGATGCAGGCGATCGCATCGTTTCTCGGGGTGAGGATCGAGTGGTTGCAGCATGATTCAGGCGACGGCCCTGATGCGCTGACAGATGCCGCCGAACCGGGCCCGGAATCCACCGCTGCCGATAAACTGCGCGCAATGCTTGCTGGTAAGAATTTGGGCGAGGAAAGACTCAAGAAGCTTCTGGCAATAGCAGAAGGTGACGAAGTCGAAGCTGCTGGCGGCGTGCTCGTACATGACGCCTATCGGCCGGGGAAGGTCGGTGACGAAGTGTGGATTGCTCACTACGACGTGCGCGGAGCTTTGGGCGGCGGCGAAATCGCTCATGACTTCCCTGAGATGCTCCAGGACGTGCGCGTTAGCCCTTCTCAGCTCCGAGCCATGGGCGTCGAGTTCAAAGAGCACTTCCATCTGAAGATGATCACCGGCTGGGGGCAGTCCATGACGCCAACCATCAAGCATGGCGATCCGCTGCTGGTCGATGTCAGCATCAAAGAGTTCGTTGGCGATGGAATCTACTTCTTCTCGTACCAAGGCTTTCAGTACATCAAGCGCCTGCAAATGAAGGGTAAGGAAAAATTCAAGATGCTGTCGGACAATCGGAAGCACAAGGCCGAGGACATCTTTCTTGATGAAACGTACATCCAGGCGCGTGTGCTGCTCGTCTGGAATGCCAATCTGGTATAGCCCATGCCCCTCACCAAGCCCAACAAACAGCTGTGCAACGAGCTCAATTACCTTGGGCTGGGCCTCGAGCAAGCCGCGGGCGGCATAATCAACATCACTAAGGACTGCCGAGATGTCGATGCGACAGCTGCCCTTATGCTGATTGCGAAACTCTACAAGCATGCGGATCGGGCGGCGGCGCTTGCGGATGCGGTGAAGGCGTGAAGGTTGTGCGACCTACCTAGCCAGAATGGCATTGCGCACTTGAGCGAGAATTTATGCGTAATCATGGCTTGTGGATATGGGAAGAAGACGAGTGCCTAGCCCTTCGCAGAGCGATTGCCGCTTATAACGCAAGCAGGCAAAAGGCGGATCGTCTAGCTCGGAGCGCCATAGCGAGCGAGATAGGGGTATCCACTTCGACCATTAATAATTATTTTCTAGGTACTAAGGCTCTAGACATTGAGGTTGCTCAAGCGGTTCTTAAGCTTACCGGCATTCCTGTGGAGCGGTTCAGTCAGAGGCTCGCAGAAGATCTGAGGTTAAAGCATGACCCTAACCAAACCTAATCAAGACCTAAAGCGCGACCTCCAGGGCATCGCCTCGGACCTCAAGTGGTCCGCTGTCGAACTGATGCGAATCGCTGAGCGATTGAGCCTGGCCGGCAATGAGGCGGACGCCCAAGCCGTGCTGAGGATGTGCAACGTGTTTCATGCGGATGAGGATCGGCTGGCCGGTTATGCGGATGAGGTGAAGGCCGGAAGGATTGTGCGGGAAGACTGAGCAGCCTGAGTTTCATATTTATATCTAAATACAGAGAAAAGGAATTCCGATGGGTCCGGCAGAAAAGAACGATCTTTTATTTGAAATAAAGAATATCACCCCCGTCTCGGCAGAGGATTATTCCGGTAGCCTGCAAGCGCTTGCCGAGGAATATCGCCGGTTTCTGGCTGTCTTTGAATCGCCTGAAGATAGCGTGGCTACGCAGCTTTACGTGCATGAGGTTCGTGCGGGGAGCATCGTCAGTCTGCTAACCCCGATAGCTGTTGGTGTTTTACCGTTGCTGGATTGCGCCAAGAGCATGCTTGAATACTCCGACTACCTCAAAGCCATCCTTGACTGGGCTCTTGGCAAAGCCAAAGATAAGCCGAAGATGGCCGATGAACAGAAAACCCTAAAGGGTCTTGTGAAAATCATAGAGCCGACCGCCAAAGATCATGGGTCTCAAATGAATATCGGTGTAGTGAATTTTCATGGGGCAGTAAGCGTGAACATCAACCTTGGTTCGGTTGAGGCGAATGCTGCTCAAAATTTTCTGACTCGCCACATGGATAAGGCGAAGGAAAAGGAGTCACTTACTGGCGATCATAATTTTGTGGCGCTCAAGTGGTTTCAGACCAGAAACGAACTCAAAAACAAAACCGGCGACAAGGCTCGTATAGAAAGCATTTCACCAGATCCGGTAAAGGTTCTCTTTGGTAGTGATGATTTGAAAAATCGGATGGTAATCAACGAAGTAAACATCTATCACAAGGCATTCATAGTGGATGTACATGTTGAGACGGTAGATGGAAAGCCAATTCTTTACCTGGTTAAAGCGCTACACGAAACTCTAGATATCGCCTCCTAGTCAGGCCCGGCCAAGCGCCGGGCTTCTTGTTTCTGGCCTTCCTTGATCGCCTCCTAAATTGGTCTACGATTACATAGTCGAGCTACTGGTCCCCCAACTGGCTCGACTTTGCCCGCACATGCGGGCTTTTTTGTATCTGCCCTTCCTGCATTACCCCCTACCCCTCGCAGGCATCGACCTGCACCGCCTGTACCGAACGGTACGACCTGCTGATTTGTGGTCGGCCTGCGCCTGACCGGGTCGAGAACTGAGCCCGCCACTGAGCGGGCTTTTTTGTGGTCGCTAAAAAGGTGCCGGCTCTTCTTCCTGCTCAAACTCAACCTCTCCCCTCCCCGCCACCTCTACCTCCTGCTGCTCCCACCTCACCGTCACGCTGCCGTCGTCATTTAGCGTGAGCTCGAGCTCGTCTGTATCGGCGATCACGCCCAGCACCTCCTCCCACTCCCGATCCCCGTCCGTGTCCAGGCGATGGATCGTCACCCAGCGGCGCTCTTGCGCAACTGGGTGATTGATCATGGATGAGACCCTCAGCCCCAGGCGCGCCATGCCACTCATTTCTTGCCGTGCTGCCGGTACCGCCTGCTTCTTCGCCATGATATTCCCTCCCAATTAAATGCTGTACATACGTCCAGTATCTGAAAGCGAATATAGCGAACCTTTGGTTCGTCGTAAATCCCCGTCAAGCAGCGTTTTATGGATTCGAAAATGAACCAACAAAAATTTATGTACTTTTGGTACTTGACTCAATGTGAACCTGTAGTTCATATTTACTCCATCGAGTCACCCAACAGGGACTCGCCAGGGCCTCACAGCCTGACCGCTCTTTAAAAATTCAGAATACGATCCCGCTGCGGAAATAACAGCGGGGCCGCCTGTCCGGTAAGGACAGGGAGGGCCGATGCAAAGGCTCTGTCAAAACCAAACTATTAAGCCGCTACGCCTCTACTGGGGACCGGCGATCTGATCTGACCTACCGCCCGGGGAGTGACTTGGGTGCTGGAAGGAAACGCAGGGAGAACCTGCGGCGGATCGAGGGATACCGAACTGGCGAATGATCCAGATATGCGTAGCGAGACAGATTTCCTCGATGCCCTTCTCACGAGGGGTATCAGGGAAATCAAACCGGAGAATTAGCAGATGAAGATTGAAGGATTGACGATTGAGGTAATTCCAAAGCCAGGCACTGACGAATTTGATCAGCTGGCCAAGCAGTTCGCAGAATCTGCTTACCGTCACTTTGTTGAGTTGTGGCGACAAGGTGCTGAGCAGGATCCAGCCGCCACTTACCCTCAGTTCCTGGCTACTGAATGATCTCGACCTGGTTTGCTCTCGGCACCTGAGGCGGCTCAAAAGGCTTTGCAAACACCGAATGGATGTTCCCGCAGTCGCCACAGCTTGCAACCAGGATGTTCTTGTTTGCCGGGGCGGGTTGGATGGCGACCTTAGTCAATCCTTCGACTCCGCATGCCGAGCATTTCGGTTTAGCAATTTCCATGTTGTTGCCTCAACGGTTGTAGGGACTTGAGAGGCTACCACGGCCCGGCGTGGGTAAATATCCGGGCATCAAATTCAAGCCGATGACCGACGCCAGTAGCGGGTCACGGCGCCACAGATTTACTGATGCCGCTTCGATGAGGCGGCATTGGAAATCCAGCGGAGGAAGTGAGATGGGCAGATTTGAAAGTTTTCCGGAACAACTGATGGCCTGCTTCATGCTGGGCTTTCCAGTAGCGGGCCTGCTCTTAGGTGCCGTTCTCCTTGGTCTCGTCTGGCGAAAGGCCTGGGCCTGGATCGACGATGCTGAGGCTGGGCGTAACCCCGTGCTTGAGTTTTTGGCAAGGCTGCGCGGTTGGACGCCATATACCACTGAGGGCGCAGGCTACCAATGGTGGAAAGACAAAAAGGACTCAACGCATACAGAGGTCTTTCTTCCGTTTTTTGGGGCGTCCTTCCTTGCCCCGCTAGCGATTTTCCTCGGTATTAAGCTCTACCCGCTTGTTGTCGCTGCGCTGACCATGGTCGCCGTTGCTTTTGTGGCCCGGTTCGCACGGCGCCACAAAAAGCTATTCGACAAGCATCTGAAAGATCCCGAAGCACACAAGTGAACCATCTTCCTGCGCATTCACAGAGTGCGCAGCGGGATGCGGATGAGTCCACACGGCGCAAGGCCGCCCCCTGCATCAATCACCTTTGACGACCCACCACGATCCGTAGCCAGTAGCTGGATTGTGCGCAGATGGCGACCTGCTGTTTCAGGCCTGCCATCTGGTTTCACAAATGCCTCTAGTCCCCCTGGAGGTATTTGGAAGCCCATTCCACTTGGAGAAAGACATGGCCCGCACTTACGAATATTGGACGGTCAAGGATGGCGAGGACATTGCCGTCAACCTGACCGTTGTCTCTTTCTCGGCCTCGAAAGGCAACTTCAGCTCGCAGGCCGCTGATCCCGATGAGTATCACGGGCACTGCGAAATCGAGTGGGAATCGAAAGACGACACCAGCTTCATGACTGAATCTGAGATCGCCTCGATGGAAGAGTGGCTTGTGAATGAGCATTCCGAGTACCTGGCCGATCAGGACTACTACGACTAACCCGCCACCCTGGAGGCGACCATGAACGCAGCATTGAAGATATGCCAAGAGCGCTTCGACGCTCAGTTGCCTCCAGAGATCAGCGAGGAGGATCTGGAACAGGAGTGGCTGGAACACTCGGCGGAACAGTTGGTGTGCGGCATGGACATCAAGTGGAAGCGCCGCTACGGCCGGCCGCAGGTTGTTACGTTCGACCGGTACTGCACGTACCTGCAAGGCATCTTGAATCAGCGCCAGATCGACAGCCTGGACCAGCGCGACTCATTCGCCCGGTTATTCCTGTCGTCGATCCTGGGCAGCCAGGCCGACTCACGCGGCCACGCCGCAGACCTGATTGGCGAGCAACGCCCCATTGAATCCGCCGAGCGTATCGCCATGACCCTTCTCAAGCCCTACGCCGCCGACGCGGTTGCAGCCGAGCGGGAAGAGGCAGAAGGCGACGTGGATGCGGACCTATGAGCCCGCACATCCTTATCGATGAAGCGCTGGATAGCCTCTCGCATCCGGACAGTCCGCCCGGTAACAGCATTCTGGTTCAGCAGATCATCACCAACCTGATGACGGATCAGTTGATCACCCTCGAAGAATTCAGCCATTACTACCAGCGCCTGCTGAAGCATTGCAGGCAGCGCAAGGAGTTCGCATGAGTACCGCACCGGTTAAATCGCTGATCGACGAACAAATTGAAGAACTGCCCGAATTCATGGCGGTACCAAGCGACCGCGTACTGATGGTGTTCAAGGGCGCAACTTGGGAAGACGCTCTACACTCTGCTGAATTAGCCAGCATTGAAAATGTTCACGCTTGGAGCCGCAGGGTCTGCCTGTGTGGTGAGTGGACGATCACATATGAGGTGAAAGCTTGACCTCCTACCAGCGTGCAAAACGTGCCGCCATCCTCCGCGGAAGTTTAATCGCCATCTCCGTCTTCATCTTCCTGATGCTGATCAGCGCCCTCGCTGATCGCGTCACTCAATAACCCCACACCTTCAAACGCTGCGTGCATCGCGGCAAGGATTCTGTCGTGTCCGAATTAACCACAAAGCAAAGTTTCAGCCTGACGCCGTCGTCGCTTACCGAGGCAATGGCCTTTGCCGACATCCTGGCCAAGTCGACGATCGTGCCAAAAGAGTTCCTCGGTAACCCCGGCAACATCCTGGTTGCGATCCAGTGGGGTTTGGAGTTGGGCCTGCAACCGCTGCAAGCGATGCAGAACATCGCGGTCATCAACGGGCGCCCGGCGCTCTGGGGTGACGCAGTGATTGCCCTGGTGCGGGGCTCGCCTCTTTGTGAGTACGTCTACGAAAGCGACGACGGACACGCGGCAACCTGCCGAGTGAAGCGCCGCGGCGAAGACGAGCAGGTCAGAACCTTCGACATGGACGATGCCAAGACGGCGGGATTGATGGGCAAGCAAGGCCCGTGGACCCAGCACCCAAAGCGAATGCGCCAAATGCGGGCCCGAGCTTTCGCCTTGCGTGACGTGTTCCCTGATGTGTTGCGCGGCATGCCGGTCGCGGAAGAGTTGCAGGACATGCCGAAAGACCGCGAGAACGGCCAGCCCCTCGCCAGCGTAGCCAAGATCGCGGCGCCGACGGAGCTTGAGGCGTATCCCGACGAAAAGCTGGCAGAGAACCTGCCGAGATGGCGCAAGGCGATTGAGGACGGCAAGTCATCGCCAGAGCATCTGATCGCCACTGTCAGCAGCAAATACACGCTGACCGCCGAACAAATCGACTCCATCAACCAGCTCAAGCCACTCGAAGGTGCAGCAGCATGAAAATCCATAACGTTGCTCAAGGCTCTGCCGAATGGCATGCCCTCCGCGCTCAGCACTTCACCGCTTCTGAAGCTCCGGCAATGATGGGCGCTTCGAAGTACCAGACCCGCACCGAGCTTCTCACTCTGAAGAAGACCGGCATCGCGCCAGATGTGACGCCTTCGCAGCAGTTCATCTTCGACAAGGGTCACGCGACTGAGGCGCTGGCTCGCCCCCTAGTGGAAGTCATGATCGGCGAAGAGCTGTATCCGGTCGTGGGTACCGAAGGCAATCTGCTGGCCTCTCTGGACGGCGCGACGGAGCTCGGTGAGACGCTGTTCGAGCACAAGCTCTGGAACGAATCACTGGTCGCCCAAGTGAAAGCTGAGGACCTGGCACCGCACTACTATTGGCAGCTTGAGCAGCAGTTATTGGTGAGCGGCGCCGAGCGGGTCATCTTCGTTTGTTCCGACGGCACTGCCGAGAACTTCGTCAGCATGGAATATCGCCCGGTCGCCGGCCGCGCCGAGCAACTGATCGAAGGCTGGAAGCAGTTTGAGGCCGACCTGGCTGAGCACACCCCACATGCCGCTGTTGTTGAAGTTGTCGCGGCCGTTATCGAAACGCTGCCTACGCTCTCCGTCCAACTCGAAGGCGCCGTGAAGTCGTCCAACCTTCCCGCCTTTCAATCTACGGTGATGGCGCGCATCCAGGCCATAAACACTGACCTGCAGACAGATCAGCACTTCGCCGACGCCGAGGAAATGGTCAAGTTCTGCGACGAGGCCGAAAAGAACATCGACCTTGTGAAGGCGAATGCGCTCGCACAGACGGCCAGCATCGACGAGCTGTTCAAGACCTTGGACACCATTCAGGAAGAGCTACGCAAAAAACGCCTGATGCTCGACAAGCTGGTGAAGGCTCGTAAGGTCAGCATCCGTGAAGACATCGCCATGGACGCAGCCAAGGCGCTGCAGGTGCATATCGACCGGATCAACGCATCGCTGGGCGGAAAGGCGCGCATGCCGGCTGTGCCAGCGGACTTCGCCGGCGCCATTAAAGGCAAAAAGACCATTGCCAGCCTGCGCGATGCCGCTGATTCGGAGTTGGCCCGGGCGAAGATCGCTGCCAGCCAGATCGGCGACAGCATCCGGAACAACTTGGCCAGCCTGGACGAGCTCGCCGCCGACTACATGTTCCTCTTCAACGACGTGCAGCAATTGGTGATGAAGGCGAGCGATGATCTGGTAGCGCTGATCAAGGTTCGGATCTCGGAACACCAGAAGGCGGAGCAACAAAAGGCCGACGCGAAGCGTATCGCCGAAGAGCAAGAAGCCCAGCGCCTGGCAGCTATCAAGCCAGAACCGGTCGTGGAGAAGGTGGCGACACCAGAGCCTGTCCGCACCGCTCCGGTCCAGGCGACCGTCGGCCAGGCCACAAAGCCTGTGGCGAGCCACACCGTGGAGCAGGTAGCGCTGCAGGCCAACGTGACAGACTTCGAGGCCCTGGTGAAAGCCGTGGCATATGGTCAGGCGCCGATCACCGTCCTATTGGTCAACCGGGAAGCGCTCGACGCGATGGTCGCGGCGCAGGGGTCGACCTTCAGCATGGCCGGGGTGACGCTGGCCAAGGCGGCAGCATGATCAGCAACCACCTCAACCTGGTTGAGCAGCAGCGTCAGCACGCCGACTCAATATCGGAGCGCACGGCGCAGTTCCTGGCGGCCGGTGGAACGATCTACCTGGGCGAAAGCCCGGCGATCAACCCGCTGCCACCGCCCCGCTCCACCAAGATCGATCCCGAAACCATCCTCAAGCGCCGAAAGCCGCCCATCACAGCGGCAGAACGTAAGGCGCTGCGCAAACTCGCGGAGGCATTATGAGCAAGCGCAAACCCCACAATCTCAAAGCACGCATTGACCGGTCCTGCCGGTCGCTGCTGGCTGCCAACCACGTCGCGGTGGTGAACATCGATCCCAGCGGCCGCCAGGGCATGGTCAATTACAAGTCGCTGAAAAACATCCCGCCCGGGAAGATAGGCCAGGCCGTTTGCGGAATTCCTCACCGATGGACGATCTACCTCAGCGCCCTGTGTATCGACGACCGCGGCGACCGCTACAGCAAGTCGGTGGAGGTGGCGCCCGATGGCGTTTACCTCTCCGACCACCTGGAAGATGTGATCGAGCATTGCTACAAGAAACTGCGCGACGAGGCCAATCAAAGCCAGATGGTGGCTTCGGGCTGGATCGCCATACCTGAAGCGATGTCGCTGGACGAGGCGCACGCCGCGCGGATCTTCGAAGCCGTCGGCGCCTGGCACCAGGTAAAGGTCGACTCATGCGCCGCATAACCCGAATCCAGCAACGCAAACGTCAAACCTGGCTCGCACTGCCGGCCAGCGGAATAGAAGAGGTAGGTCATGGCAGCAGTAACGCAGAAAGAACGCTCGGCCAAGTCTGCCAGGAAGCGTGTAGCACTTGCCGAAGAGGAATTGAGGCTCAGGGTTCGCCCCGGCACGCGCCAGGCCCTGGCCGACCTGATGGAGTGGTCAGGCATTACTGAGCAGGGCGAGGCTATGACGCTGATGATTCATCGTCTTCATGACCTTGGCTCGAAGTCCAAAGCGCTACTCGAACCGCCGCGCCACGAATTCAAGATATCCGAAAACGTGGCACGGGAATTCCGAAATAAAAGCCTTCTCGCCATCCAGAAAGACCCAGGCGATGAAATTATTTCACCCAGCCATCAATGACTTTCCTTGCTTCAGCGGTCTTGGCTGATTTGGCTTCCTCATAAGTCGGCCATGAATGATCGCTGTCATTGCGCCAAGGCAAATCGCCGACTTTGAGTCGTGCGGTGATTCCATTCTGGTGCTGGGTGAAGTCGATCGTGAATTCGTAACCACGATATTCAGTAGTAAACATAGGCAGCATCGACACTTCTTCTCCTTGATCCGGCTCCATGCCGGTCACCCGTAATACCCCATATCAACGAAACACGCCAGCCGGCGAGGCAGGCGCACGCTTGGAGATAACCCATGAGCACCTTTGCAGTGTTTGGAATGACCCTCGATGTCGCCATGACAGAGGCCCGCAAGAAGACGGCGGGCACCCGCAAGAATGCCAAGGCACCTGGCGGCGTCGAGCCAATCCCCGAAGCCGAATGGCTGGAGTTGGTCGCAAAGCGCACCGAGAAGATTATGGGGGGGGGTACGGTTCGCCAGCTCTCACCGCTCTTCGACGCGCCGCAGTACGCCGAGCAGTTCATTGAGCTGGCCCGCAAGACGCTGAGATGCCGCGACATGCAGATCAGGGCCAAGGCTGTACTGGTGGACGCCAAGGGAAAGCCGATCATCAACCCCAAAACAAAGGCGCCCCGCGTGGGGTTTTCGGAGTGGCCGCCGAAGCAGCAAGACCAGGCCGCGTAACCCACTCAGACATCGAGAACTGCCATGACCATCACCTACGGCTCAGTTTGCTCCGGCATCGAGGCTGCAACACAAGCATGGCACCCGCTGGGCATGCGCGCCGCCTGGTTCGCCGAGATTGAGCCGTTCCCCTCGGAGGTCCTGGTCCACCACTACCCCGACGTGCCGAACCACGGCGACATGACCAAGCTGGCAGCCCTGGTGCTGGCCGGCAAGATTCCGGCGCCGGACGTGCTGGTCGGCGGCACCCCATGCCAGGCCTTCTCGGTCGCCGGCATGCGGGAAGGCCTCACCGACCCTCGCGGCGCCCTCACCATCAAATACGTGGAGCTTGCAGATGCAGTTGACTATGTTCGAGCAGGCCAGCGAAAGCCCGCCAGCGTTATCGTCTGGGAGAACGTCCCCGGCGTCCTCAGCGACAAAGGGAACGCCTTCGGATGCTTTCTTGGCGCGCTTGCTGGGGAAGACTGCGAGCTGCAGCCTCCAGGGAAAAAATGGAAGGACGCTGGTTGTGTGTATGGACCCAAAAGAACAATCGCGTGGCGGGTCCTGGACGCCCAATATTTCGGCCTGGCCCAACGACGCCGTCGTGTGTTCGTTGTCGCAAGTGCTAGAGACGAGTTCGATCCCACCGAGGTACTTTTTGAGCGCGAAGGCGCTCGCCGGGATAGCCCGCCGAGATGGCCGGCGAAGCTTGCACTTCACCCTACTCTCACGGCACAAGGGGGAGGCTCTCTCGATGATAGAGAGGCATATGTGCTGGAGCCCGGAGGCGTCCGCCGAACCAGTGTGATCGAGTGGGAGCGTTGCCAAGGCTTTCCCGACAACTACACTCAGACCCCTTGGCGCGGCAAGCCTGCCAGTGAATGCCCGGACGGGCCCCGCTACAAGGCGATCGGCAACAGCAAGGCCGTCACCGTGGTCCGCTGGATCGGCCAGCGCCTACTGCTGCAGCTTTAAGCTCGCTCAGCGATCATTCTGGCCCCAACTTCACGCCCAGCTACCTGCGCCAGGCCACGGTCAACATAGGTTCGGTCACCAGCAACAACCGGCACCACCACTTCACTATCGCGCTTCACCTCGACGTTGATTCGCCAGGTCTCCCGGCCTTCCTCGTCCTTGTCGCACTCCATGTAGTTCCAAACCTGAAAGCCTTCGATCTCATCGTAAATATCGTGCTTGGTCATGGTCCTGCCCATTTGTAGGAAGGGGCCATCGTAGCACCACACCGCCCGGGCATGGCCCGGCAAGGACTCCCCATGCCTACAGAAAACAAAACCACGCCCTTCGAACGGGAAGAGCGATACGTCGTGATCAAGTTGAGCAAGCTACAAACTTTTCATCGCGGTCTACTCATCGACACGACGCGCACGGTTTTTCAAGAATGCCTTGTCGACGCCCTAGTTATCGAAAGCGATTGGCCCGAATACGAGCCTGGCTGGCAGATGATCGAGCGCCGCATGACCGGACAACCACCGGTAACCGCCGAAGAACTCGATGCAGTGTTGCACTGGCGCGCCAAGCATGCTCAGGCAATCCGCGAGCGTGACGCTCTGCAGGTTCGACTGAACGCAGCGCCGGCGATGCATCCATTTGCAGAAAAGGTGGTTCGTAAGCTGGAACGCTTTCAGGAGTGTGCGGACGACGGCCAGGGCGCGGATATTGGTCGACACTGGTTTGATCTGCTGACCCAACTCGGCCTGTTGAATCGGGTACAGCGCAGCCCTGCACTTTGGGAAATGACCCAGCAAGGCGAAGACGCGCTTGAGTTATCACGGCAGAACGCCAAATCCAGATAGGAGTACATCCGTACTCCACCCGCAAAACCTGTAACCCCTCCCCCTTCAAAGTCAGCCGCTATAGCGGCAAGGAAAAGTGTTGCCGATGAATACGAAACTCAAAGCTGCATGGGCAGCCGCCCGGATAGCCGCCCGGCGCGATCTGGGGCTCTTCTTCGTGATGATGATCCTTGCGGTGGTAGCCCTAGTGATCGCGGTGCCGGTGATCCTGGTGCTGGGGTTGATGCCTGAATGGGCTTGGCCAGTCGTTGGTGTCGGGCTCGTTATTTGGTTTGTTTTTGGCGACACCATCAGCGCGACTGTTCGGGCTTTCCGGAGCGAGAAGCCATGATCGCCCCCCTCTGGTTCGCCTACGTCTTCATCTACAAGGGGCCGAGGCCATGAGCGACCAACAGATTCTTGAATTGGCCGCGAAAGCGGCAGGTATCAGCCCTGTTCTTTGTTTTGAGTCGGCGCGGAACTGCCTTCGAATCGGCGACAGGGAAAGCTACAGGCTGTGGCGCCCGCTGGAAGACGACGGCGATGCTCTGCGGCTGGCAATCAAGCTCGGGATCTGCATCGTTTTCATGGAGGATCACGACTCAGTTGGCGCGGAGCACTCGGTACATGGCGTGATGATTATTGAAGCCATGGACGATTTCGGCACCCGTCGAGCAATCGTTCGCGCAGCCGCAGATATCGCCAAAGCAACAGCCTAACCCCAATCCCCCCACATGCCTGCCGGTGAGCGGCGGGCGGAGCTATGCCATGAACAAAGAAGACCTCGCGGACCGGATTACCGGGATCGCTTACCCCTGCCGCATTCACAAGGACCTGATCCAGATCGCCAATGAGTCTGGACTGGTGATCGTCTACGGCGCTAGCGACGACCTGATGGAGTTCGAAGGCGCTTCCGATGAAGAGATTGGTTGCTACGGCGGCGGCATCGCACTTGTTGATGCCAAAGGCGTACTGCCCGACCGCGACAGCATCGACAATGACGTTGAACTGGAGCAGTACTTCCTGCGCAAAGCCAAGGCGAAACCCATAGAGGCGCTGTGGTGCAAGGAGGACGGGTATTCCTGGACCTACAAAACAGACATACCTCACGCCACTTTTGAAGTGCTGGAAGACGCTGACCGCTATTGCCGGGGAATCGTCTTCGCGCTGGCGGACTTGGCCTAACCACCCACCTTCTGCCGCCCAGCGCGGCAAGGACACCCCATGTACGCAACGAAACTCACCCTGCTCATGACGGCCATCGTGTTGTACGTGGCGGGGTCCACCTTCTGGTTTTTCTGGCAGGTGCCGGAGCTGCTCTCCACCGGCACCGAACAAACCCTGGTCGTAGCATTCGCCGGCTCCGTCGCCTGGGCGCTGCTCACCTTCGGTTTCATCATCCACATCATCAAGACAGCGCGGCCTACAGCGGGCGGCGGGAGGTAGACATGGCAGCAGCCGAACAGCTGGAAGAACCGCTCAGGTCGGACAAGATCCCGGAAAAGGAATTCGCCTTACTCGTTGGCACCACGAAACGCGCCCTGGAAGGGAAGCGTCAACGGGGAGTTATTCCCAGGGGTGTTTGGAATGAGTATGACGGGAAGATTTACTATAGCTTTTGGAGATATGAGAAATGGCTAGAAAGCCAATGGGAATGCCCGCCGGCGTTGAGCTTGCCGGACAGTCCGTCCGGATTCGCTTCACCTGGAAGTTTCGTCGCTGCGAAACCCTCCCCTATCCCCAAACGCCAAAGGGCATTAAAGCGGCCGCAGATCTTCGCGCTACAGTAACCAGCCTGATTAAGCACGGCGTGATGGACGAGCAGCGTTACGCCGAGCTGTTCCCAAACTCGACATACTCCACTTATTCAGCCACTCCACTGTTCGGGGAGTATGCCCAGGCGTGGCTAAATGGGCGGGAAGTGGTAACCGGAACCCGGAAAAACTACCGAATTTCGCTGAACCTCTACTGGATGCCCCACCTGGCGCTGATCCCCATGGATCAAATCACGTCGCCGATGCTCAGAAAGATCGTGAGCGAAACAGAATGGAAGTCGCCAACCGTCAAGCGGTCAGCAATTCAGCGGCTTACCACACTGCTTGAGACGGCCGTGAAGGATGAGCTGCTCACGCGCAACCCGGCAAACTCAATTGAACTGCCGACGAAGGCAAAAAAGGCTGTGGATCCGTTTACGGTCGAGGAAGCAGATCGGGTTATTGGGCACCTGTATCAGGTGCTGACCGGTTCAATGCGGGTGTACGCAGCCTACTTTGAGTTTGCGTTTTACACCGGCATGCGGCCTGGTGAGATAGCGGCGTTGCGCTGGGGTGAGGTAGATAAAGAGGCCAGAGTGGCCAATATCTGCAGAATTGTTGCTGACTACAAGATCGAAGAGCGGACCAAGACC
Source organism: Pseudomonas sp. WS 5412 (assembly GCF_012985615.1). Taxonomy (NCBI): domain Bacteria; kingdom Pseudomonadati; phylum Pseudomonadota; class Gammaproteobacteria; order Pseudomonadales; family Pseudomonadaceae; genus Pseudomonas; species Pseudomonas sp. WS 5412. Next base: position 129,276 of record NZ_JAARMB010000009.1, on the reverse strand, counting down.
CGGGAATCGCGCCGGGTGATGCTCAACAGTCGAGCCCTGAATGCTATAGAAGAAGCGGAGAAAGTCGCCGCACTGCGCGCCAAACAGAGCCGCCGGCAGCACAAGCAATCGCCGTATGTGTTCCCGCCGACCAGGAACTTTGAGTACATCCAGCAGGCCAGCGTGACCGACAAACACTTCCAGGCGGCTCTGGTAGAATTGAAGATCCGAAGCCGTCGGCAATACAACTGTCGGCACACGTACGCTACTATGTGCCTAATGGCAGGCATGAACCTCGGGTTCATAGCAAATCAGCTTGGTCACAGCGTGCAAATGCTGCTGTCCACTTACGCCCGATGGATAAACTCCAGCGAAGATTGGAGCGAGCTCGGGAAGCTTGAACAAAGCCTGAATGGTACAAAATTGGTACAGGCAGAAACCGTACCGCTCTGAAACCCATACGGAATACCGCCCTGTGACTTTGGAACAGAATTACACAGCGATCCTCGGCCAAATCGGCGAGGACGTTTCCCGCGAGGGCCTGCTCGACACGCCAAAACGTGCCGCCAAGGCTATGCAGTACCTTTGCCGCGGCTACGAGCAAACCCTGGAAGAGGTCACCAACGGTGCCCTGTTCAGCTCCGATAACAGCGAAATGGTGCTGGTCAAGGACATCGAGTTGTACTCGCTGTGCGAACACCACCTGCTGCCGTTCATCGGCAAGGCCCATGTCGCCTATATCCCTAGCGGCAAGGTCCTGGGCCTGTCGAAGGTCGCGCGGATTGTCGATATGTATGCCCGTCGCCTGCAGATCCAGGAAAACCTCAGCCGCCAGATCGCCGAAGCGGTCCAGCAGGTGACCGGTGCCCTGGGCGTTGCCGTGGTGATCGAGGCCAAGCACATGTGCATGATGATGCGCGGTGTGGAGAAACAGAATTCGTCGATGATCACCTCGGTGATGCTGGGTGAGTTCCGCGAAAACGCGGCGACCCGCAGCGAGTTCCTCAGCCTGATCAAGTAACAGGCTGCGTCAGAAAAAACCGGCATTCATCGCCGGTTTTTTTTCGCCTGTAAAAATCAGGTAAGCTGCGGCCCCTTCTGTCCTGGGCAAGAGGTTTCAGCCATGTTCGTCAAAGCACTTCGAGTGGGCCTCGGCCACGTCATCATCGCGGGCGACTTACTTACCCGCCCGCGTAAAAAGCAGCGCCCCGCCGAGCAACAGGCACAGGTCAATGAAGCGGCCAAGAGCCTGACCCTGTACCAATTCCACGCCTGCCCGTTCTGCGTGAAAACCCGCCGCACCCTGCACCGCCTGAATGTGCCGGTGGCGCTCAAGGACGCGAAGAACAACGAGCAAGACCGCCAGGCTTTGCTTACCCAAGGCGGCAAGATCAAGGTGCCGTGCCTGCGCATCGAAGAAAATGGCCAGACCACCTGGATGTATGACTCCAAGGTGATCATCGACTACCTGGACAAGCGCTTCGCCGCGATCTGACAGAAAACGCAGTGCACATGTGGGAACGGGCTTGCTCGCGATGGCGGTGTGTCAGTCAATATTCGACAACTGACCCTCCGCCATCGCGGGCAAGCCCGCTCCCACATTTAGGTCGCGCCTATCAGTCGAGCATCGGCACATGCCGGGGATGGCTGGCCACGCGCGCAAGCCAGGCTTGTACGGCCGGATAAGGGCTCAGGTCAAAACCACCCTCATGGGCCACATGGGTGTAGGCATACAGCGCAATGTCGGCGATCGAATACTGGTCGCCCACTAGGTATGGCGTGGCTTGCAGCTGTTTTTCCATGACCCTCAGCGCCTTGTAGCCGCCTTTATGGGTGGTCTTGTACTCCTCCAGCCGATCCTCCGGCAGCCCCAGGTAAAGCTGGATAAACCGCGCCACGGCAATGTACGGTTCATGGCTGTACTGCTCGAAAAACTGCCACTGCAACACCTGGGTGCGCAGGCGCGGTTCGCTGGGCAGGAACTCGCTGCCGTCGGCGAGGAAGTTGAGGATGGCGTTGGATTCCCACAGGCAGGTGCCGTCTTCGAGCTCCAGGACCGGGATCTTGCCGTTGGGGTTCTTCGCCAGGAACTCGGCGGTCTGGGTGTCGCCGTTCAAAATATCGACATTCACCCACTCGTATGCGATGCCGAGCAGGTTGAGCATCAACTTGACCTTGTAGCAGTTGCCCGAGCGGTAATCGCCATAAACCTTGTACATGAAGCTCCCCTTATGCCGCTTGCGCGAGCTGTGCTTGACGGATCACCGCCGCGAGACGCTTGAGACCTTCGTCCAGGCGCGTCGGGTCGATGTGGCTGAAATTGAGCCGCAGGTGCCCGTGGTGCTGGTCCGGCTCGGAAAAGAACGGTTCACCGGGCATGAACGCCACGTCCTGGTCGAGCGCTGGTGCCAATAAAGTGCGGGTATCGAGGGGCTGTTTCAAGGTCAGCCAGAAGAATAATCCACCCTGGGGCACTTGCCAGTCCGCCAGTTCCTGGAAATGCCGCGTCAGTGCCAGCTGGAATCCATCGCGCCGCTCACGGTAAAAACTGCGCAATTGCCCCAGGTGTTGCTGGTAGCGCTCGGTGCCGATCCACTGCATGGCCTGCCACTGGCCGACGCGGTTGGTGTGCAGGTCCGCCGACTGCTTGAGCTTGAGCAGGTGGGGAAACAGGTCGGGGCTGGCGATCAGGTAGCCGACCCGTAAACCGGGGAGCAAGGTCTTGGATACGGTGCCAGTGTAGATCCAACTGGCCTTGCGTAACCGGCTGACAATCGGCCGCGCACTGCCGCCGTCGAAGGTCAGCTCGCGGTAGGGCTCGTCTTCGATCAGGGTCACGCCGAACTCATCCAGCAGCGCCGCTACCGCATCGCGCTTGGCTTCGCTGTAGCGCACCGCCGAGGGGTTCTGGAAGGTCGGGATCAGGTAGATGAACGCCGGGCGATGGCGTTCCAGGCGGCTGCGCAGTGCCGTCAGGTCCGGGCCATCGGCTTCCAGTTCCACGGTCAGGCAATCGGCGCCGAACAGTTGGAAGATCTGCAGGGCCGCCAGGTAGGTCGGGCCCTCCAGCAGGATCTGCGTGCCTTGGTCGATATACAGCTTGGCCGCCAGGTCCAGGGTTTGCTGCGAGCCGCTGACCACCAGGACCTGGCTGGCATCGCAGGCCACCCCCAGCGCCCGCGCTTCGGCCGCCAGCAACTCGCGCAATTGCGGCTCGCCTTCACTCATGCCGTACTGGCCCATGGCCGGTGGCATAGCTTGCCAATCCAGCGCCGGCAGCATGGCTTCGGCTGGCAGGCCACCGGCAAATGACATGACCTGCGGGCGCTGGGCCGCCGCGAGGATTTCACGGATCAAGGAGCTTTTAAGGCGCGAAACACGTTCTGAGAAAGCCATGGGGTCACCGGTAGCAAAGCCTGGGAAAAATACGTCAAACTGGTTGACCAAAATTACGACGACCCAGGTAGATACGTCAATATGCTTGACCTTAAAAACCAGACCTCGCAGCAAGCCGCCATGGAAGCGTTCTTCTTCGGCTACCAGGCCTTTACCGCCAAGGCCGATGAAATGCTGGAGCGCCGAGGCTTGAGCCGGGTGCATCAGCGCATTGTGTTTTTTATCGCCCGCTACCCGGCCTTGAGCGTCAAACAACTGCTGGAACTGCTGGGGGTGAGCAAGCAGGCGCTGAATATGCCGTTGCGCCAATTGCAGGAAATGCACCTGGTCGACAGCGTGGCCTCGGACACCGACAAACGTAAGCGCCTGCTGCACTTGACCGAGGAAGGCCAGCGCTTCGAACACGCCCTGCGCCGCGAGCAAGTCAAGTTGCTGCAGCGCGCCTTTGCCGAAGCCGGCGAGGACGCGGTGAATGGTTGGCTGGCGGTGAACAAGGCGCTGACCCTGCCTTGAAATTGGCCTTTCATCTTTTTTGCACACATAATCGCAAACATTATTTGCTTTATTTGTATACAAAAGCATAATTCGCTTCGTGCGAGTTCCTGACCTACTGGTCAACAAAGCCCGCTGGTACCTCAAAGCGCCGCTGCCCCACTCATGTGTCCGGCGCTGGAAATAACAATAAAACTCTTGAGGAGTACTTGCTGTGGAAAGCCATAAATCCGACGCCCCGACCCTGGACCTCAGTCCGCCGCATCTTGCGACCACAAAGCAGGGTTGGCTGGAACGCCTGTTCAAACTCAGCCTGCATGGCACCACAGTGAAGACCGAACTGATCGCCGGCCTCACCACGTTTATCACCATGGCCTACATCATTTTCGTCAACCCCAACATCATGGCCGACGCCGGCATCGACCACGGCGCCGCCTTTGTCGCGACCTGTATCGCCGCCGCGCTCGGCTGCCTGTTGATGGGCCTGTACGCCAACTGGCCGGTCGGCCTGGCGCCGGGCATGGGCTTGAATGCGTTTTTTACCTACACCGTGGTCGGCACCATGGGCTACACCTGGGAGACCGCGCTGGGTGCGGTGTTTATCTCCGGTGTGCTGTTCATGATCCTGACGCTGTCGCGCATCCGCGAATGGCTGCTCAACAGCATCCCGGTGAGCCTGCGCCACGCCATGGGCGCCGGGGTGGGTCTGTTCCTGGGGGTGATCGGCCTGAAAACCGCCGGCATCATCGTGGCCAGCCACGCCACCCTGATCAAGCTCGGTTCCCTGCATGAGCCGGCGCCGCTGCTGGCGGCCGTGTGCTTCCTGCTGATCGCGATCCTCAGCTATCACCGGGTGTTCGGCGCGATCCTGATCAGCATCATCGCCGTCACCCTGGCCGGCTGGGGCCTGGGGCTGGTGCAGTACCAGGGTATCGTTGCCGCACCGCCGAGCCTGGCGCCCACCTGGATGGCGATGGACGTGATGGGCGTGTTCAACGTGAGCATGATCAGCGTGGTATTCGCCTTCCTGTTTGTACACATGTTCGACACCGCTGGCACCTTGATGGGCGTCGCCCAGCGTGCAGGCCTGGTGAAGGCCGATGGCAAGATCGAAAACCTCTCGCGGGCCTTGAAAGCCGACAGTGCCTCCAGCGTGTTTGGCGCGGTGGTCGGTGTGCCGCCGGTCACCAGTTACGTGGAAAGCGCTGCGGGAGTGGCGGCCGGTGGGCGCACCGGGCTGACGGCCGTGACCGTGGGCGTGCTGTTTGTGGCGGCGATGTTTTTCGCCCCGCTGGCAGGCATGATTCCTGCGTATGCCACGGCCGGTGCGCTGATTTATGTAGCGATGCTGATGATGAGCGGCATGGCCCATATCGAATGGGACGACGCCACCGACAGCATTCCGGCGATTGTCACGGCAATCATGATGCCCCTGACCTTCTCGGTCGCCGACGGCATCGCCCTGGGCTTTATCACCTACGTGGCGCTCAAGGCCGGCACGGGCAAGTACAAACAGATTTCCATCAGCCTGTGGGTGCTGTGCGCGATTTTCATCGCCAAGTTTGTGTTCCTGTAACGCGAAAGCTGGCGAAAACCGCCTCACCTCCGGGTGGGGCTTTTGCATGTATGGAGGAATGTAATGAGCGTGGAAACCTGGCTGCTGTTCAGCGGCGCTGCTTTGATCGTGATCCTGATTCCGGGGCCGCTGTCGCTGCTGATGATCAGCAACAGCCTGAACTACGGCCTGCGCCGTTCGTATCCGGCGTTTCTGGGCGGGGTGTTCGCCTCAATCTGCCTATTGAGCGCCTCGGCCCTGGGCCTGGGCGCGCTGTTGCTGGCGTCGGAGCAGTTGTTCAGCGCCCTGAAGATCGTCGGTGCGCTGTACTTGTTCTACCTCGCCTGGCAGAGCTGGCAGCAATCGCGCCTGCCGTCCAAGGGCGCCGTGGTACCGGACGCAGCGCCTGTGCCGCGTTTTCGTGCACTGTTTGGCCGGGCGTTTGTGCTGGGCGCCAGCAACCCCAAGGACATTCTGTTTTTCGCCGCCTTCCTGCCGCAGTTTCTCAGCAGCCAACAACCGTTCCTGCCACAACTGCTGATCATGATCGCCACCTGGACCGTGCTGGACCTGCTGTGCAAACTGGCCTATGGCCTGGGTGCCCACGGCGCCGCGCGCTACCTGCGCACCGGCAAGGGCCAGAGCTGGTTCAATCGCTTCAGTGCCGGGCTGTTTGGCAGCGCTGGGGCGGCGTCGCTGCTCAGGGGCTAACACACAACCCTGTGGGGCTCGACAGCTCCCACAAGGGTTCCTCTGGTTCGCTGGCATTGGCTCATGACCCGCCTTTTGGCGGACAAAAAAAAGCCCGCAGTGTGCGCGGGCGAAACCAACGAAGAGCATTTGGGGGTGTGAAGCCAGGTGACGACTCAGCTACCGCGATAGGTGGAGTAGCTGTAGGGCGAAATCAGCAGGGGCACATGGTAGTGATCCTGTTCGGCGCTGATGCCAAAGCGCAGCACCACCACATCGAGAAACGCCGGCTGGGGTAATTGCACACCACGGGCGCGGTAGTAATCCCCGGCACTGAACTGCAGTTGGTAGACGCCACTGCGGTAGTCATCACCTTGCAGCAGCGGGGCGTCGCAACGGCCATCGCTGTTGGTCAGGGTGCTGGCGACCAGTTCCAGCTGGGCGCCATCGACGCGATACAGTTCAACCTTGATGGCGCTGCCTGGGCAGCCGTGCGCGGCGTCCAGTACGTGTGTGGTCAGTCGTCCCATGGATCGGAGCTCCCAAGTCATCAGTTAATAAGCGGCCGCACCTTTGCGGGGCACTGAAAAGCCGGCGATGGCTGATTAAGACACTTTTCAAAAAAATTGTACACAATAAATTCAACAAATCCCCTTCCCCCCTGCAGCAGCAGGCTTGTCGACCGTGCCGGTGTATCCCTCAGCAATGCCGTCACTCGACGTTGGCCATCGTCGGCAAGCCAGGGCCTACAGTAAAGCTGCGTCGTAGGTTTGCATATTTTAGTTGACCAGTCGGGCAAGTTTCTTGCAAGGATAGGTCGAGGCGACCGCCTGGAAAAAATGCAAAAATACAGGCTTACAAAGTGAGCATTAAGTTGTATACAATCAGTCCATTGCTGTGACGCAACAGCCGCCACACCCTTGATCACGAACAAGAAGGAAGACTGCAGTGAGCGCTGACTACCCACGCGACCTGATCGGTTACGGCAGTAACCCTGCGCACCCACACTGGCCTGGCAAGGCGCGTATCGCCCTGTCGTTCGTACTCAATTACGAAGAAGGCGGTGAGCGCAATATCCTGCATGGCGACAAAGAGTCCGAAGCCTTCCTCTCGGAAATGGTCTCGGCCCAACCGCTGCAAGGCGCGCGCAACATGAGCATGGAGTCGCTGTACGAATACGGCAGCCGTGCCGGCGTGTGGCGCATCCTCAAGCTGTTCAAGGAATTCGACATTCCGCTGACCATCTTCGCCGTGGCCATGGCCGCCCAGCGCCACCCCGAGGTGATCCGCGCGATGGTCGCCGCCGGCCATGAGATCTGCAGCCACGGCTACCGCTGGATCGACTACCAGTACATGGACGAGGCCCAGGAGCGTGAGCACATGCTCGAGGCCATCCGCATCCTCACCGAGCTGACCGGCGAGCGCCCGCTGGGCTGGTACACCGGGCGCACCGGCCCCAATACGCGGCGGCTGGTGATGGAGGAAGGTGGCTTTCTGTATGACTGCGACACCTATGACGACGACCTGCCCTACTGGGAACCCAACAACCCCACCGGCAAGCCGCACCTGGTGATCCCCTACACCCTGGACACCAACGACATGCGCTTTACCCAGGTCCAGGGGTTCAACAAGGGCGATGACTTTTTCGAGTACCTCAAAGACGCGTTCGACGTGCTGTATGCCGAAGGGGCAGAGGCGCCGAAGATGCTGTCTATCGGCCTGCATTGCCGCCTGATCGGCCGCCCGGCGCGCCTGGCTGCACTCAAGCGCTTTATCGAATACGCCAAGGGCCATGACCAGGTGTGGTTCGCCCGCCGCGTCGATATTGCCCGCCACTGGCATGACGTACACCCTTTCCAGGGAGCCGCCAAATGACTGCTTTCCAGACCTTGAAACCATCGGCCCTCGGCCGTGACGCATTCGTCGCAGCCTTTGCCGATATCTACGAACACTCGCCATGGGTGGCCGAGAAGGCCTTCGACCTGGGCCAGGACGCCTCGATCGACGAGATCGAAACCCTGCACCAGCGCATGAGCGATATCCTATTGAGCGCCGATCACACCAGGCAACTGGCCCTGATCAACGCTCACCCGGACCTGGCGGGCAAAGCTGCCGTCCAGGGCCAACTGACCGAAGCCAGCACGAATGAACAAGCTGGCGCCGGTATCCACCAATGCACGGCCGAAGAGTTTTCTCGCTTCACCGAGCTGAACGACGCCTACAAGGCCAAGTTCAAGTTTCCCTTCATCATGGCGGTAAAAGGCAGCAACCGGCATCAGATCCTCGCCGCGTTTGAAACGCGCATCCACAACCCGGTCGACACCGAGTTCAAGTGCGCGCTGGCAGAGATCAACAAGATCGCGTTGTTCCGTTTATTGACCCTCTAAACGACCATCCCCAGCCACTCTATCTAAGGCAGACAAGAAGAATGAAAGCTTACGCCGTACCTTTCGAAAAGTTCGTCAACCTGGCCGACGCCCGCCTGGGCACCAAGATCATCTCGGTGACCGATGACTGGTTCGCCGATGCCAACCGACTGTTCCAGCCGACCCCGGCCGTATGGAAGGAGGGCGTTTTCGATGATAACGGCAAGTGGATGGACGGCTGGGAGTCACGCCGCAAGCGCTTCGAAGGCTTCGACAGCGCAGTGATCCGCCTGGGCGTACCGGGTTCGATCAAGGGCGTGGACATCGACACTTCATTCTTCACCGGCAACTTCCCGCCATCGGCGTCCCTGGAAGGCTGCTTCCTGGCTACCGGCGAGCCCGATGACCACACCCAGTGGGTCGAAGTGCTGTCTGCCGTGGAGTTGCAGGGCAACAGCCATCACTTCCACGAGATCAACAACGACCAGGCGTTCAGCCACCTGCGCTTCAACATCTACCCGGATGGTGGCGTGGCCCGTCTGCGCGTGTACGGCATTCCGTTCCGCGACTGGTCGGCCGTGGGCGACAACGAACAAGTGGACCTGGCCTCCTCCCTCAATGGCGGGCGTGCCCTGGCGTGTTCCGACGAGCACTTCGGGCGCATGGGCAACATCCTCAACCCGGGCCGTGGCATCAACATGGGCGATGGCTGGGAGACCGCGCGCCGTCGCACGCCAGGCAATGACTGGGTAATCGTCGCGCTGGGACATGCCGGCGAGATCGACAAAGTAGTGGTCGACACCCTGCACTTCAAGGGCAACTACCCGGACACGTGCTCGATCCAGGGCGCGTTCGTCAAGGGCGGTACCGACAGCCAGATCGAAACCCAATCGCTGTTCTGGCGTGAACTGCTGCCAGCACAGAAGCTGGAAATGCACGCCGAACACACCTTCGCCGAGCAGATCAAGGCACTGGGCCCGATCACCCACATCCGCCTCAACGTGTTCCCGGACGGTGGTGTAAGCCGCCTGCGGGTGTTCGGCAAGGTCGCTAAGTAACACCCGATGATCGTTCCCACGCTCCGCGTGGGAATGCATCCCGTGACGCTACGCGTCACAAACAACGGACGCAGAGCGTCCATGGCAGCGTTCCCACGCAGAGCGTGGGAACGATCCAACACAGCATTCGGATAAGAAGACAGCCATGCGCACACTGATGATCGAACCCTTGACCAAAGAAGCCTTCGCCCCTTTCGGAGACGTTATCGAAACCGATGGCAGCGATCACTTCATGATCAACAACGGCTCGACCATGCGCTTTCATAAACTGGCGACGGTTGAAACCGCCACGCCAGAAGATCACGCCATCATCAGCATCTTCCGCGCCGACGCGCAGGACATGCCGTTGACCGTGTGCATGCTGGAAAGACACCCGCTGGGCAGCCAGGCCTTTATTCCGCTGCTCGGCAATCCCTTTCTGATCGTGGTCGCGCCCATTGGCGATGCACCTGTATCAGGCTTGGTCCGCGCCTTCGTCACCAACGGCAGGCAGGGCATTAATTACCATCGCGGCGTCTGGCACCACCCGGTGCTGACGATCGAAAAGCGGGATGACTTCCTGGTGGTTGATCGCAGTGGCACAGGCAATAACTGCGATGAGCATTTTTTCAAAGAGGATGAGCGGTTGATCCTTGCCCCCCACCAATAAGAGAAGGTCCGATCACCCGACAACAAGGGTGACGGGCGAGAGGTAAAGACTGTGGAAGCACATCTGTTGGAATGGCTGAACCTGAGCGTGCGCTGGGTTCATATGATCACTGGCGTGGCCTGGATCGGTGCGTCTTTCTATTTTGTATGGCTGGAAAACAACCTTAACCGCGTCAACCCAAAAAGCGGCCTGGCTGGCGATTTATGGGCGATCCACGGTGGCGGTATCTACCACCTGGAAAAATACAAACTGGCCCCACCGACCATGCCGGACAACCTGCACTGGTTTAAATGGGAAGCCTATTTCACCTGGATGTCGGGCGTCGCGCTGCTGTGCGTGGTGTTCTACCTCAACCCGACGCTGTACCTGCTCGCCCCCGGCAGCAGCCTCAGTGGTACCGAAGGCGTGTTGCTGGGCATTGGCTCACTGTTCGCTGGCTGGTTCATATACTCCTTTCTTTGCGACTCGGCCCTGGGCAAACGCCCTGCCCTGCTCGGTTTTATCCTGTTCGTCCTGTTGATCGGCGCGGCCTACGGCTTCAGCAAGGTGTTCAGCGGTCGCGGTGCATACCTGCATGTGGGTGCGATCATCGGCACCATCATGGTCGGCAACGTGTTCCGCATCATCATGCCGGCCCAGCGTGCGCTGGTGGCAGCGATTGCAGAAAACCGCACGCCAGACCCGGCACTGCCGGCCAAGGGCCTGCTGCGTTCGCGACACAACAACTACTTCACCCTGCCCGTGCTGTTCATCATGATCAGCAACCACTTCCCGAGCACCTACGGCAGCCAGTACAACTGGTTGATCCTGGCCGGGATCGCGGTGGCGGCGGTGTTGGTGCGCCACTACTTCAACACCCGTCATGACAGCCAGAAATACGCATGGACCCTGCCGGTCGGCGCCCTGGCGATGATCTGCCTGGCCTATGTCACCGGGCCAAAACCTGTGGCGACTGCACCGGATGTGGCCAAGGCGCCAGCGGCCATCGAGTATCAGCCGTTGCCGGAAACCGCAGTGGGCGGTGGTCTCAAGCCAGCCGCCCCTGCCGCTCCAGCCCCGGCCGCCGAACCGGCTCCGGCCCAGGCTTCGACGGACTTTGGCAAGGTCCACAGCGTGATTGAACAACGCTGCACCGTGTGCCATTCGGCCAAGCCCACCAGCCCGCTGTTCAGTGCCGCGCCGGCCGGGGTGATGTTCGATACCCCGGCGCAGATCCAGCAGCAGGCGGCGCGTATCCAGGCGCAGGCGGTTGCCAGCCAGATCATGCCACTGGGCAACATCACCCAGATGACCCAGCAGGAGCGGGAGTTGATTGGTAGTTGGATCAATCAAGGAGCGCGCACCAATTAACTGATTAGCGCAGATCACACTGTAGGAGCTGGCAAGCCCGCTCCTACAGTTGAGAGGTGCAGTGTTTTGAAGATTGGGTTTCACCTGGCAATTGACTGCCAAACAACACAAAAATAAAAAAGATCCGAGGTGTTGCATGTCCGAGTTAGCCGAGCCGCAGATTCCTGCCGCACCCGCCATGGTGCGGCTGCCCCTTTTGCAACTGATCCTGGTAGGCCTGCAACATGTACTGCTGATGTACGGCGGCGCAGTGGCCGTGCCGCTGATCATCGGACAAGCCGCGGGCTTGAGTCGTGAAGAAATCGCCTTTTTGATCAACGCCGACCTGCTGGTGGCGGGGATCGCGACCATGGTCCAATCCTTCGGGATCGGCCCGCTGGGCATCCGTATGCCGGTGATGATGGGCGCCAGTTTCGCCGCTGTCGGCAGCATGGTCGCCATGGCGGGCATGCCGGGCATCGGCCTGCAAGGGATCTTCGGCGCAACCATCGCCGCCGGGTTCTTTGGCATGCTCATCGCGCCATTCATGTCCAAGGTGGTGCGCTTCTTCCCACCGCTGGTGACCGGCACGGTGATCACGGCCATCGGTCTTTCGTTGTTTCCAGTGGCGGTGAACTGGGCTGGCGGTGGTGCTACCGCCGTGCAATTCGGCTCGCCGATCTACCTGGCCATCGCCGGCCTGGTGCTGGCCACCATTCTGTTGATCAACCGTTTCATGCGTGGCTTCTGGGTCAATATCTCGGTACTGATCGGCATGGCCCTGGGCTACGCCTTGTGCGGACTGCTCGGCATGGTCGACCTCGGCGGCCTGGAGCAGGCGCCGTGGGTGCAAGTGGTCACGCCCTTGCACTTCGGCATGCCCACATTCGAATTGGCACCGATCCTGTCGATGTGCCTGGTGGTGGTGATTATCTTCGTCGAATCCACCGGCATGTTCCTCGCGCTGGGCAAGATCACCGGCCAGGAAGTCACCCCGAAAATGCTGCGACGCGGCCTGCTGTGCGATGCCGGCGCGTCGTTCTTTGCCGGGTTCTTCAATACCTTCACCCATTCTTCTTTCGCCCAGAACATCGGCCTGGTGCAGATGACCGGGGTGCGTTGCCGCTCGGTGACGATCATGGCCGGGGCCTTTTTGATTGTCCTCAGCCTGCTGCCCAAGGCGGCGTTTTTGGTGGCTTCGATTCCTCCTGCGGTGCTGGGCGGCGCGGCCATCGCGATGTTCGGCATGGTGGCCGCAACCGGGATCAAGATCCTCCAGGAAGCCGACATTGCCGACCGGCGCAACCAGTTGCTGGTGGCGGTCAGCATCGGCATGGGCCTGATCCCGGTGGTACGCCCGGAGTTCTTTGCCCAGTTACCGTTGTGGATGAGCCCGATTACCCATAGCGGCATTGCCATGGCCACGCTTAGCGCGTTGTCGCTGAACGTGCTGTTCAACATCCTGGGCGGCTCAGAACGCCCCGCAGTTGCCCATACGCATTGATTCCTTCGTTACGACAAAAATAACAACGAACAGGGAACATCCACATGCACACCCTAGACCTGGGGCCGGCCACACGCCGTGCCCCATTCTCGCCCCCCGCGCTCTTTTACAGCGCACTTGAGCACAGGCTCTGGAGCCAGTATTCTCCGCGCCCGCTCGAATCGACTCAAAAAAAAACAGCGAATGTAAAAGCTGACTTAAAGGCCAACTTATCCCGGCCTTATGTTGGCTGCCAAAGTGCGCAAAAGTCCTCTGTATCCGACTGCATCCCATGTAGCCGGCGGGGATTTTTTGGCTTTTCAAACACTTTGGCGCAGCTCTTGCTAAAAGCATTAAAGCTGACCGAACAGACGATTTTTGCAGCGAACCAAAAGGCGCCACACCAGAGCGCCTGCGTAGAAGAAAAACCACAAAACTTTAGCTCGGGAGCAACCGAATGAAACGTACCGTGAACAGCCTGATGTTGGCCGGATCCCTGCTGGCCGGGGGCCAGGCAATGGCGGGTGACTTGCTGCAGTGGCAGAACAACAGCCTGACTTACCTGTGGGGCAAGAACTTCAAGGTCAACCCAGAGATCCAGCAAACCATCACCTTTGAACACGCCGATGCGTGGAAGTACGGCGACAACTTCTTCTTCCTCGACCGTATCTTTTACAACGGCAAGGAAGACGGCAACGTCGGCCCCAATACTTACTACGGCGAGTTCAGCCCACGGCTGTCGTTTGGCAAGATCCTGGATAAGGACTTGTCCTTCGGCCCAATCAAAGATGTATTGCTGGCGTTCACTTACGAGTTCGGCGAAGGCGACAACGAGTCCTACCTGGTAGGCCCGGCATTCGACCTGAACATCCCCGGCTTCGACTACTTCCAGTTGAACTTCTACCAGCGCCAGACCGAAGGCAATCGCCCGGGTGATGGTGTCTGGCAGATCACGCCGGTATGGTCTTACACCATTCCCGTGGGCAACTCCGACGTACTGATCGACGGCTTCATGGACTGGGTGGTGGATAACGACAAGAACGCCCGTGGTACTTACCACGCCAACTTGCACTTCAACCCGCAGGTCAAGTATGACCTGGGCAAAGCCATGAACTGGGGCGCCAAGCAGTTGTATGTCGGTTTTGAATACGACTACTGGAAGAACAAGTACGGGATCCAGGACAGCGGCGCGTTCGAGACCAACCAGGACACGGCCAGCCTGTTGGTCAAGTACCACTTCTAAGGCCTCCCCTGTGGGAGCGGGCTTGCCCGCGATAGCGGAGTGTCAGCCAGCCCAAGTATTGGCTGATTCACCGCCATCGCGGGCAAGCCCGCTCCCACACAAGCCCGCGCCCCGATTCAGTTCGGGGTCAGGCCCAGGAACCGCTGCAACTCCTCGCGCTTGGCCAATGCATCGCGCCGCCCCAACTCGATCAACTCGCTGCAATACCCTGCCTCGAACAACAGATAGCTGAGCACCCCTGCCCCGCTGGTCTTGGTCGCCCCTGGCCCACGCAAGAACAACCGCAATGCCGCCGGCAGTTCCTGGCGATGGCGGGCCGCTATTTCGTCGATCGGCTGGCTGGGCGCAATCACCAACACATCGACCGGTGAAAGCCCCCGCGCGGCGCTGTTGGCCGGTTGCAGATGGCTGAACTGGTTAAGACGCTCCAGCAACTCGATGTCACTCTCGAGGCTGTCAATAAAGGTGCTGTTGAGCATATGCCCACCAATCTGCGCCAGGGTGGGCTGCTGGCCGGTGTAGCTGCGCTCCTGCGGCACCGAAGGGTCAGGGGAACGCGGGTTGCCACTGACCCCCACTACCAGCACCCGGGTGGCCCCCAGGTGCAGCGCAGGACTGATGGGCGCTGATTGCCGGACGGCACCATCGCCAAAATATTCCTGGTCCAGTTTGACCGGCGCAAACAGCAATGGGATCGCCGAACTGGCCAGCAGGTGCTCCACCGTCAACTGCGTGGGCAGGCCGATGCGCCGGTGGCGCAGCCAGGCGTCGATGGTGCCGCCGCCCTGATAGAACGTCACCGCCTGCCCCGACTCATAGCCGAACGCCGTCACCGCTACGGCATGCAGGTGCTTGTGGCGGATCGCCTCATTGATACCTTCAAAATGCAGCTTGTCTTGCAGCAACTCCCGCAACGGCGAGCTGTCGAGCAGCGCCACTGGCACCGGCGAGCCCAGGCCCAGCAGGCTGCGGGAGAGGAAACGGCTGGCCTGGTGAATCACCCCCGGCCAGTCGCTGCGCAGCACCAGATGGCTGCGAAAGCCCTGCCAGAATGCGGTGAGGCGCGCGATGGCGGCAGTAAAGTCCATGGCGCCACTGGCCAGGCTCACCGCGTTGATCGCCCCGGCCGAGGTGCCGACAATCACCGGGAAGGGATTGGCGGCCCCCGGAGGCAGCAACTCGGCAATCGCCGCCAGCACCCCGACCTGATACGCCGCACGCGCCCCGCCGCCGGAAAGAATCAAGCCTGTGACCGGTTCAGTGGGGCGCATTGCATAACTCCATGGGCGAGGGACAATCCGTTTGTTCAGCGGCGCTTTTCGTACAACTTGGGTTCGCCCGGTGGCCGGCTCTTGAAGCGGCGATGGGCCCACAGGTATTGCTCGGGGCACTCGCGCACCGCAGTTTCCACCCATTGGTTGATGCGCAGGCAATCGACTTCGTCGGATTCACCGGGGAAGTCGCGCAACGGCGGATGAATCACCATGCGGTAGCCGCTGCCATCGGCCAGGCGCTGCTGGGTAAAGGGCACCACCAACGCCTTGCCCAGGCGCGCAAACTTGCTGGTAGCGGTGACAGTGGCGGCCTGGATGCCGAACAACGGCACGAAAATGCTTTGCTTGGCGCCATAGTCCTGGTCCGGCGCGTACCAGATCGCCCGGCCGGCGCGCAGCAGCTTGAGCATGCCGCGCACGTCTTCACGCTCTACCGCCAGGGAGTCGAGGTTGTGGCGCTCGCGGCCACGGCGCTGGATAAAATCGAACAACGGGTTGCCGTGCTCGCGGTACATGCCGTCGATGGTGTGCTTCTGGCCGAGCAAAGCCGCGCCGATCTCCAGGGTGGTGAAATGCAGGGCCATGAGGATCACGCCCTTGCCTTCCAGTTGTGCCTGCTTGAGGTGCTCCAGCCCTTCAACATGGGCCAGGCGCGCCAGACGCTGTTTGGACCACCACCAGCTCATGGCCATCTCGAAAAAAGCGATGCCGGTGGAGGCAAAGTTTTCCTTGAGCAAATGTTTACGCTCTTGCGCGGACATCTGCGGGAAGCACAGTTCCAGGTTTCGCGCGGCAATGCGTCGACGTTCGCCGGCCACCCGGTACATAAACGCACCCAGTACACGACCAATGCCCAGCAGCGCCCGGTATGGCAGTTGGGTAATCAGCCACAACAGGCCGAGCCCCAGCCATAGCAGCCAGAAGCGCGGGTGAAAAAATACAGCTCGAAAACGCGGGCGATCCATTACAGATTCCGGTAAAGACAGGGCCGCGCATTCTACAACGGTTCGACCCGGCTTGCGGCTAGCGGTTGTTCTCGTTATAAGTCTCGACACTTTTCGTGACAAGCCGCTTTGCCGACCATGAGCCAAACTGAATCGCTAGACCAAGATCCCGTATTCCAGCTCAAGGGCAGCATGCTCGCCATTACTGTGCTGGAACTGGCCCGTAACGACCTTGACGCCCTGGACCGCCAGCTCGCCGCCAAGGTCGCCCTGGCGCCGAATTTCTTCAACAATGCGCCGCTGGTGCTGGCCCTGGATAAATTGCCGGCCGGCCAGGGCGCGGTTGACCTGCCCGGGCTGATGCGCGTTTGCCGCCAACATGGCCTGCGCACCCTGGCCATCCGTGCCAACCGTATTGAAGACATCGCGGCGGCCATCGCTATTGAATTGCCAGTATTGCCACCATCCGGTGCCCGCGAGCGCGTGCTCGACCCGGTAGAAGCTGAAGTGAAGAAAAAACCGGAAAAACCGGCAGAGCCGACGGTCAAGCCTACAAGGATCATCACCTCTCCCGTACGCGGTGGGCAGCAGATTTACGCCCAGGGCGGCGACCTGGTGGTGGTCGCTCCGGTCAGTCCCGGCGCGGAACTTCTCGCCGATGGCAACATCCATGTATACGGCCCAATGCGCGGTCGGGCACTGGCTGGGGTCAAGGGCGATACCAAGGCACGGATTTTCTGCCAGCAATTGAGCGCTGAGCTGGTGTCGATCGCCGGCCAGTACAAGGTTTCGGAAGATTTGCGCCGTGATCCGCTGTGGGGGGCCGGGGTACAAGTCAGCCTGTCGGGCGATGTGTTGAACATCATCCGTCTTTAACGGATACTGCCGCATTTTCCAAGCATCTCTGGACTCTGATAGCACAGCGAAACCGGCAAGACTTGTGTAGGAATAATTGAAAGCTGGCGTTTCCCTTACGGGATGCACATCTTTTTCCTACGAAGGCTGTCCGCCTGCAGCGAGTTTCAAGAGATGTTTTTCAGGGACTGAGAGGTCCTTTTTCCTTAGGGGTGAAACACCTTGGCCAAGATTCTCGTGGTTACATCCGGCAAGGGTGGTGTGGGTAAGACCACCACCAGCGCCGCTATCGGTACCGGTCTCGCTCTGCGCGGCCACAAGACAGTCATCGTCGACTTCGACGTCGGTTTGCGTAACCTCGACCTGATCATGGGCTGCGAACGCCGCGTGGTGTATGACTTCGTCAACGTGGTCAACGGCGAAGCCAACCTGCAACAGGCCCTGATCAAGGACAAGCGCCTTGAGAACCTGTATGTACTGGCCGCCAGCCAGACCCGCGACAAAGACGCGCTGACCAAAGAAGGCGTGGAAAAAGTCCTGATGGAACTCAAGGAAACATTTGAGTACGTGGTCTGCGACTCCCCGGCTGGTATCGAGACCGGTGCTCACCTGGCGATGTATTTCGCCGATGAAGCCATCGTCGTGACCAACCCGGAAGTGTCCTCGGTACGTGACTCGGACCGTATGCTGGGCCTGCTGGCCAGCAAATCCCGGCGCGCCGAGAAGGGCGAAGACCCGATCAAGGAACACCTGCTGCTGACCCGCTACAACCCTGACCGTGTCAGCAAGGGCGAAATGCTCGGCGTTGAAGACGTCAAGGAAATCCTGGCCGTGGCTCTGCTGGGTGTGATCCCGGAATCCCAGGCGGTGCTGAAAGCATCCAACCAGGGCGTACCGGTCATCCTCGACGACCAGAGCGACGCCGGCCAGGCGTACAGCGATGCCGTTGACCGCCTGTTGGGAAAAACCGTGGAACACCGCTTCCTCGATGTCGCGAAGAAGGGATTCTTCGAGCGCCTGTTTGGAGGCAACTAAACAATGAAATTTCTCGACTTCTTTCGCGCCAACAAAAAGCCAAGCACCGCATCGGTAGCGAAAGAGCGTCTACAGATCATCGTGGCGCACGAACGCGGCCAACGCAGCACGCCGGACTACCTGCCAGCCTTGCAGAAGGAACTGGTCGAGGTGATCCGCAAGTACGTCAATATCGGCAACGATGACGTGCATGTCGCCCTGGAAAACGACGGCAGCTGCTCGATTCTGGAACTCAATATCACCCTGCCTGATCGTTGATCGAACAGGCGGTCGCCGCGGCGGCTCCGTCACCTTGATCCCCTTTGGGGAACCAGGTGGCCGAGCCGCCGTTGGCGTTTGTTACGAGGCTGTTTAATGCCGTTGTCCAATATCCATATCCTTCACCAGGATGACGCTGTCCTGGTGGTGAACAAGCCTACCCTGCTGCTGTCGGTGCCAGGTCGCGCCGACGACAACAAGGACTGCCTGATCACTCGCCTGCAGGAAAACGGTTACCCAGAGGCGCGTATCGTCCATCGCCTGGACTGGGAAACGTCGGGAATCATCCTGCTGGCCAGGGATGCCGACACCCACCGCGAACTGTCCCGCCAGTTTCACGACCGCGAAACAGAAAAGGCCTACACCGCCTTGTGCTGGGGCCAGCCGGAACTGGACAGCGGCAGCATCGACCTGCCGCTGCGCTATGACCCGCCGACCAAGCCGCGGCATGTGGTGGACCATGAGTTCGGCAAGCATGCGCTGACCTTCTGGAAAGTCCTGGAGCGTTGCGGGGATTGGTGCCGGGTCGAGCTGACGCCGATTACCGGGCGTTCGCACCAACTGCGGGTACACATGCTGTCCATCGGGCACCCGCTGCTCGGTGATGGCCTGTATGCCCATGAACAGGCCCTGGCCGCCTGGCCGCGCCTGTGCCTGCACGCGAGCATGTTGAGCTTTACCCACCCGCAAAGCGGCGAGCGCCTGCGCTTCGAGTGCCCTACGCCTTTTTGAAGTGGTAACCCAATCCTCTGTGGGAGCTGGCGTGCCTGCTCCCACAGAGGTCTTGTGTTGCACTTAAGAAAGTAGCTTCAAGCCAAATCCTGAGCCAATACGGTAAACTCCGCGCATTGCTGTCTGGAGCTACTTATGCGCGAAGCGTTGAATCAAGGCCTGATCGACTTCCTCAAGGCCTCTCCCACTCCCTTTCATGCCACTGCGGCCCTCGCCCAGCGCCTGGAAGCTGCCGGTTTCCAGCGCCTCGACGAGCGCGAAACGTGGACCACCGAGGCCAACGGTCGCTACTACGTGACCCGCAACGACTCCTCGATCATCGCCTTCAAGATGGGCCGCCAGTCGCCCCTGCACGACGGCATCCGCCTGGTCGGCGCCCATACCGACAGCCCGTGCCTGCGGGTCAAGCCGCAACCTGAACTGCAACGCCAGGGCTTCTGGCAACTGGGTGTGGAAGTCTATGGCGGTGCGCTGCTGGCACCGTGGTTCGACCGCGACCTTTCCCTCGCCGGCCGCGTGACGTTCCGGCGTGACGGCAAGGTCGAAAGCCAGTTGATCGACTTCAAACTGCCGATTGCCATCATCCCCAACCTGGCCATCCACCTGAACCGTGAAGCCAACCAGGGCTGGGCGATCAATGCTCAGACCGAGCTGCCGCCGATCCTCGCGCAGTTTGCCGGTGACGAGCGCGTGGACTTCCGCGCCGTGCTCACCGACCAACTGGCCCGCGAACATGGGCTGAACGCTGATGTGGTGCTCGACTACGAGTTGAGCTTCTACGACACCCAGGGCGCAGCGGTGATTGGCCTGCATGGCGACTTTATCGCCGGTGCCCGCCTGGACAACCTGCTGTCGTGCTATGCCGGCCTGCAAGCCCTGCTCACCAGTGAGACCGACGAAACCTGCGTGCTGGTGTGTACCGACCACGAAGAAGTCGGCTCCTGCTCGGCCTGCGGTGCCGACGGCCCGATGCTGGAACAGACCCTGCGTCGCCTGCTGCCTGAAGGTGATGAGTTCGTACGGGCGATTCAGAAGTCGCTGCTGGTGTCTGCCGACAATGCCCACGGCATCCACCCCAACTATGCCGACAAGCATGACGCCAACCATGGCCCGAAACTCAATGCCGGCCCGGTAATCAAGGTCAACAGCAACCAGCGCTACGCCACCAACAGCGAAACCGCCGGGTTCTTCCGCCACCTGTGCATGGCTGAAGAAGTGCCGGTGCAGAGCTTCGTGGTGCGCAGTGACATGGGCTGTGGCTCGACCATCGGCCCGATCACCGCCAGCCACCTGGGCGTGCGCACCGTGGATATCGGCTTGCCGACATTCGCCATGCACTCGATCCGCGAGTTGTGCGGCAGCCACGATTTGGCGCACCTGGTAAAGGTGCTGAGTGCGTTTTACGCAAGTCGCGACCTGCCCTGAAAGGGGCGGCGCTTGCCCTAATGCCGATCAGTTAAGCGAACGCAATACTCAAAGCAGCGAAGATCAAATGTGGGAGCGGGCTTGCTCGCGAAGACGTCCGCCCAGCAAACATTGATGTTGACTGACCCACCACTTTCGCGAGCAAGCCCGCCCCCATAGGGGATCTGCGCTTAACTTAACGGCATTAGGGCTTGCCCGCGATGGCGATTCCCAGCGCACTGCGGCGCTATCTGACACACATCAAGGCACCCCGCGCCAATCCCGCCTAGACTGACACTCATCCCTCAACGACAAGGCCGTCCCCACCATGATCCCGATGTCCGCCTTCCACGCCATGCTCATCCCCATCCTCACGGGCATGATCCTGCTGGCCGTTGGCTTCAACTTCCGCGACAAAAACCTCGGTGTATTTGGCATGTGGATCGGTATGCTGCTGATCCTCGCCACCATCGTCTACCGGATCCTGGCGAAACTGGCCGAATAATAAATGCACTCGCATTGGGCATAGCGCCCTCGTACACTCGGGCGATCCATCGTATTCAAGGTTGACCGCCTCGTGCTTGCCCGTCTGTTTGCCCTGCCACACTGCCTGCTCCTTTGCCTGCTGATCCTGTTGCCCATCGCCCCTGCCCAGGCGGTCGGCCTGCCCGGCATCCTGGGCAGCACCACCAAAGCCCAGCCACAGGCCGACGTGCCGCTGGGGCAGTCTTTGGACGAGGTGATCAAGACCCTGGAAAACGACCAGCAGCGCACCAAGCTGCTGGCCGACCTGAAAAAGCTGCGCGAAGCCACGAAAAAAGCCCAGCCGGCTGCCGAGCAAGGGGTGCTGAGCCTGATCGGCGGCACCCTGGCCAGCCTGGAGCAACAGCTGTCCGGCGCCGACAGCCCACTCAATCGCTGGTCCGTCGAATTCGCCCAGGCCAGGACCGAGCTGGGCGCGCTGATGCTGCCCGCCAGCGAATGGCTGCCGATTATCTTTGGCTTTGCCGTGGTGCTGATGCTCTGGAGCCTGCTCGCGGCCGCGCTGATCTGGCTCAGCCATAGGGTGCGCCTGCGCTTTGGCCTCAGTGAAGAATTGCCGCAACACCCCAAGACCTGGGACATGCTGCGCTTTGCCCTGCGCAAGCTCGGCCCCTGGCTGATTGCCCTGGTGATCACCGTCTACCTCAGCTACGCCCTGCCCTCGTCCCTGGGCAAATCCCTGGCGATGGTGCTGGCGTACGCGCTGGTGGTCGGCACGTGTTTTTCGGCGATCTGCGTCATCGCCTTTTCCGTGCTTGACGGCCCGCACCGTCACCGGGCGCTGTATATCCTGCGCCACCAGGCGTTTCGCCCGCTGTGGCTGATCGGCAGCTTCGCCGCTTTCGGCGAGGCCTTGAGCGATCCGCGCCTGACCGAAGCCCTGGGTACCCACCTGGCCCACAGCGCCGCGACCGTCGCCAATGTCCTCGCGGCACTGTCCACCGGCGTGTTTATCCTGCGTTTCCGCCGGCCCATCGCCCACCTGATCCGCAACCAGCCACTGTCCCGGCGCCTGACCCGCCGCGCATTGAGCGATACGATCGAGATCATCGGCACCTTCTGGTACTTGCCTGCGCTGCTGCTGGTGGGCATTTCGCTGTTTGCCACCTTCGTGTCGGCCGGCGACACCAGCACCGCCTTGCGCCAATCATTGCTGTGCACGGTGTTGCTGGTGCTGTGCATGGTGATCAACGGCCTGGTGCGCCGCCACGCCCTCAAGCCCCAGCGCGGGCACAAGCGCCATGCGCTGTATTCCGAGCGCCTGAAAAGCTTTGTCTACACCCTGGCCCATCTGATGGTGTGGCTGGTATTTATCGAACTCGGCCTGCGGGTCTGGGGCTGGTCGCTGATCCGCTTTACCGAAGGCGACGGACATGAAATCAGCGTCAAGCTGTTCGGCCTTGCCGGTACCCTGCTGTTTGCCTGGCTGATCTGGATCCTCAGCGACACCGCGATCCACCACGCCCTCACCCGCTCGCGCAAAGGCCTGGCCAATGCGCGGGCGCAGACCATGATGCCGTTGATCCGCAACGTGCTGTTCGTGACCATCTTCATCATCGCCGCCATTGTCGCCCTGGCGAACATGGGCATGAACGTCACGCCCCTGCTGGCCGGTGCCGGTGTGATCGGCCTGGCCATCGGTTTTGGTGCGCAGTCACTGGTGGCGGACTTGATCACCGGCCTGTTCATCATCATCGAAGACTCCCTGGCCATTGATGACTATGTGGATGTCGGCGGCCACCTTGGCACCGTCGAGGGCCTGACCATCCGTACCGTGCGCCTGCGCGATATCGACGGCATCGTCCACACCATCCCGTTCAGCGAGATCAAGAGCATCAAGAACTACTCGCGGGAATTCGGCTACGCGATTTTCCGCGTAGCGGTGCCAGCCAGCATGGACATCGACACCGCGATCAAGCTGATGCGCGACGTCGGCCAGAAAATGCGCGCCGACCCGCTGCAACGCCGCAATATCTGGTCGCCCCTGGAGTTCCAGGGCGTGGAAAGCTTCGAGTCCGGCAACGCCATCCTGCGTGCGCGCTTCAAGACCGCCCCGATCAAACAGTGGGAAGTGTCGCGGGCGTTCAACCTGTCGCTCAAGCGCCACCTCGATGAGGCAGGGATGGACCTGGCGATGCCGCGCTTGAGCGTGCAAGTGGTGACGGCGGCGAGTGGGCCGCAGGAAGCTCAGGTCACATCCACCCCGACATGAATCGCATCATGGCGCCAGAACTCCAGATCGCAGTCGATCAGGCGCTGATGCTGATCGTAATTGACCCGGGCGATCCGCAGCCCGGGGCTGCCCGCCGAGACTTTCAAGGCGGCTGCCGCTTCTACCTGTAGAGAAGTCGGCACAATCTCAAAGCGCACGCGCCCGTAGTGCAGGTCGTACTTGCGGGCGTACAACTCAGTCATCGACTCGTTCAGGTCACACGCCAGGATCCCCGGAAAATACTGGGGGTTGAGGTAGTGCTCCACATACAGCACAAGCCGCCCATCAATACGCCGCCGCCGGCAGATCTGGATCACGCTGGACAGTGCCGGCAGTTGCAGCCACGCGCAGACCGCGGCCGAAGCCGGTTGCAGGCGTGCCGAGATGACTTCGGTAGAAGGCACTCGCCCCTGGGCGCTGACCATGGCGTGGAAGTGGCTGCGCTGCATCAGGTTGTAGGCCAACCGGGGCGGCGAGACAAACCAGCCACGGCGCTCCTCGCGGTAGATCTGGCCCTGGGCCTCCAGTTGCAGCAAGGCCTCGCGCACCGTAATGCGGGTGGTACTAAACAACTCACTGAGTTTGCGCTCGGCGGGCAGTTTGCTCGTCGGGCTCAACAAACCGTGGCTGATCTGCTCTTGCAGCGCCAGGCCAATGGCTGTCACCGCTTTGGTTGCCTCATCACGCATCAACGTTACCTATCTGGACTAGGCCAGCACTGTTTGGGTGCGCCAAATGCCCCTGGAATGAGCGGCGGCTGTTGCGTGCCAGCCTAGGCATCACACATGACCGACAGATGACAGCGCCTCGTGACACTGCCCCACACGCCCTGCAATACATCGGCCAAGTCCAAGAATTACGGGGGCCTGGCCTTGGTCTACGCTTACCCGGCAAGTACCTGCCCAGGCGCTTTAAAAACGACACCGACATAAAACTGTCATCCATCGCGCCTAAATTGGCTCGTGTATTGCTGACCTAGACCAAACCCACCGCGCCATCAAAAAATCGCAGCGTTGAAAACGCCCAAAGGAGCTTCGGATGAAACAGCTTTTCCTGGCATCACTGTTAGGCTCGACCATTGCCATGTGCACCGCCGCCATGGCCGCTGACACCGATTTGAAAACCCTGGAAGCTGCCGCCAAGGCAGAAGGCGCTGTGAACAGCGTCGGCATGCCCGATAACTGGGCCAACTGGAAAGGCACCTGGGAAGACCTGGCGGCCAAGTACGGCCTCAAGCACATGGACACCGATATGAGCTCGGCCCAGGAAATCGCCAAGTTCGCCGCAGAAAAAGACAATGCCAGCGCCGATATCGGCGACGTGGGCGCAGCCTTCGGGCCGATTGCGGTCAAGCAGGGCGTGACCCAACCCTACAAGCCAAGCACCTGGGAACAGATCCCGGACTGGGCCAAGGACAAGGACGGCAACTGGGCCCTGGCCTACACCGGCACCATTGCGTTTATCGTCAACAAAAAGCTGTTGCACGGCTCCGAAGTGCCGACCAAGTGGTCTGACCTGAAAACCGGCAAATACAAGGTTTCGATTGGTGACGTGAGCACCGCCGCCCAGGCCGCCAACGGTGTACTGGCCGCCGCCCTGGCCACCGGCGGCGACGAGAAGAACATCCAGCCGGCGCTGCTGATGTTTGCCGAAATCGCCAAGCAGGGCCGTATCTCCCTGGCCAACCCCACCATCGCCACCATGGAAAAGGGCGAAGTGGAAGTGGGCGTGGTCTGGGACTTCAACGGCCTGAGCTACAAGGCCAAGATGGCCAACCCGGATGACTACGTGGTGCTGATCCCCTCGGATGGCTCGGTGATTTCCGGCTACACCACCATCATCAATAAATACGCCAAGCACCCCAACGCGGCCAAGCTGACCCGCGAATACATCTTCAGTGATGCCGGGCAAATCAACCTGGCCAAGGGCAATGCGCGGCCGATCCGTGCCGAACACCTGACCCTGCCACCTGAAGTGAAAGCCAAGCTGCTGCCTGACGAGCAATACAAAGGCGTGACTCCGATCAAGGACGCCGATGCCTGGGAGAAGACCTCCAAGGCGCTGCCGCAGAAGTGGCAGGAAGAAGTCATCATCAACATGCAATAAGCCCTGGGTGGGAGCTGCCTTGCCGGCGATAGCGGTACGACATTCAGCACGTGTATCGGCTGATGCACCGTTATCGCAGGCAAGCCAGCTCCCACAGTTGATCCGGTTCCAGAAGAACCACCGAATCAAGCCCAATTTGTCGCGGAGCCCCTGCCCCTATGAAGCACAACGTCATCCTTGTGGTGCTCGACGGCCTCAATTACGAGGTCGCCCGGCATGCCATGGGGCATCTCCAGGCCTACGTCGGCGCCGGGCGCGCAGCGCTGTACAAGCTGGAATGCGAATTGCCCGCCCTCTCACGCCCGCTCTACGAATGCATCCTGACCGGCGTAACGCCGATCGACAGTGGCATTGTCCACAACAACGTTTCGCGCCTGTCCAACCAGCGCAGCATTTTCCATTACGCCACCGACGCCGGCTTGACCACTGCGGCGGCGGCCTACCATTGGGTCAGCGAGCTGTATAACCGCTCGCCGTTTATCGCCGCCCGCGACCGGCATACCGACGACCCGGCGCTGGCAATCCAGCACGGGCACTTCTACTGGAGCGATCATTACCCCGACGCTCACCTGTTTGCCGATGCCGAGAGCCTGCGCCTCAAGCACGCGCCGAACTTTTTGCTGGTACACCCGATGAACATCGACGACGCCGGCCACAGGCACGGCCTCGACACCGCGCAATACCGTAACAGCGCCCGCTCGGCGGACGTCATCCTCGCCGACTACCTGCAAGGCTGGCTCGACACCGGCTACCAGGTGCTGGTCACCGCCGACCACGGCATGAACAACGACCGCTCCCACAACGGCCTGCTGCCGGAAGAGCGCGAAGTGCCGCTGTTTGTGTTCGGTGATGCCTTCAGCCTCGAGCCCGAGGCCCAACCCAGGCAAACCGATATCTGCGGCACCGTCTGCGCCCTGCTTGGCGTTGCCCACGACAAACCTGTCTGCCAGGAGCTGTTGAAGTGAGTTCAGTGATCCGTGGTAAGTGGCTGGCCGCCTTGTGCCTGGTGCCTTTCGCCCTGTTTTTTATCGTGTTCCAGATCGCGCCGCTGTTCTGGGTGATGGTCAACAGCCTGCAATCGGAAGAATTCGGCTGGGGCCTGGCCAACTTCAGCAAGATCTTCAGCTCGAAGTTCTACTTGCAGGCGATCCAGTACAGCCTGGAGCTGAGTTTCTACTCCAGCGTCTTCGGCATCATCATTGCCGTGCTCGGCAGTTACTCGTTGCGCAAGGTGGATTCGCCGCTGCGCAACTTCGTCACTGCCTTCGCCAACATGACCAGCAACTTCTCCGGCGTGCCCCTGGCCTTTGCCTTCATCATCCTGCTGGGGTTCAACGGCAGCATCACCATCATGCTCAAGCAGGCCGGGATCATTCAGGACTTCAACCTGTACTCCAAGACCGGCCTGATCATCCTGTACACCTATTTCCAGATCCCCCTGGGCGTGTTGCTGCTGTACCCGGCCTTCGATGCCCTGCGTGAAGACTGGCGCGAGTCCGCAGCACTCCTGGGCGCCAATGGCTGGCAGTACTGGCGGCATATCGGCCTGCCGGTGCTGACGCCGGCGTTGCTGGGCACCTTCGTGATCCTGGTGGCCAATGCCCTGGGCGCCTATGCCACGGTGTATGCGTTGACCACCGGCAACTTCAACGTGCTGCCGATCCGCATTGCGGCGATGGTCTCCGGCGATATTTCCCTGGACCCGAACATGGCCAGCGCCCTGGCCGTCATCCTGGTGGCGCTGATGACCGTGGTCACCGTGGTCCATCAACTGTTGCTCAAGAGGAGCTACCATGTCTCGCGCTGAAGCCAGCCCCGTCGCCCTCTATCATCGCGTGGTGGTGTACCTGCTGTTCGCGATCCTGGTGCTGCCGCTGATTGGCACCCTGGTGTACTCCCTTGCCAGCAGTTGGTCGGCCACCATCCTGCCCGCCGGTTTTACCTTTGAATGGTATGTACAGCTGTGGAGCGACCCGCGCTTTTTGCATGCCTTTGGCCAATCGCTGCTGGTGTGTGTCGGCGCACTGATCCTGTCGGTGGTGCTGATCCTGCCGCTGCTGTTCGTGGTGCACTACCACTTCCCCAGGCTCGACGCGCTGATGAATATCCTGATCCTGCTGCCTTTCGCGGTGCCGCCGGTGGTGTCCTCGGTGGGCCTGTTACAGCTGTATGGCTCGGGGCCGCTGGCGATGGTCGGCACACCGTGGATCCTGATTGGCTGCTACTTCACCGTGGCACTGCCGTTCATGTACCGCGCGATCACCAACAACCTGCAGGCGATCAACCTGCGTGACCTGATGGACGCCGCCCAACTGCTCGGCGCCAGCACCTGGCAGGCGGCGATCCTGGTGGTGCTGCCAAACCTGCGCAAGGGCTTGATGGTGGCGTTGCTGCTGTCGTTCTCGTTCCTGTTCGGCGAGTTTGTGTTCGCCAACATCCTTGTCGGCACGCGCTACGAGACCTTGCAGGTGTACCTCAACAACATGCGTAACAGCAGCGGCCACTTCACCAGCGCCGTGGTCATCTCCTATTTCCTTTTCGTGCTGCTGCTCACCTGGGCCGCCAACTTCTTGAACAAGGACAAAAGCCAATGAGCTTCGTCAGCGTCCAGCACCTGCAAAAAAGCTACGCCGCCACCCCGGTGTTCAGTGATATCAACTGCCAGATCGCCAAGGGCGAATTCGTCACCCTGCTTGGCCCGTCCGGTTGCGGCAAGTCCACGCTGCTGCGCTGCATCGCCGGGCTGACGCCGGTGGACAGTGGGCAGATCCTCCTGGACGGCCAGGATATCGTGCCGCTGAGCCCGCAGAAGCGCCATATCGGCATGGTGTTCCAGAGCTACGCGCTGTTCCCCAACATGACCGTGGAACAGAACGTCGCCTTCGGCCTGCGTATGCAGAAGGTCAACGCCGATGACAGCCACCAGCGGGTGCAGGAAGTGCTGCAACTGGTCGAGCTCAAGGACCTGGCCGGGCGCTATCCGCACCAGATGTCCGGCGGCCAATGCCAGCGCGTCGCCCTCGCCCGCTCCCTGGTCACCCGCCCGCGCCTGCTGCTGCTCGATGAACCGCTGTCGGCACTGGATGCGCGGATTCGCAAACACCTGCGCGAGCAGATCCGCCAGATCCAGCGCGAACTGGGGCTGACCACGATTTTTGTGACCCATGACCAGGAAGAAGCCCTGGTCATGTCCGACCGCATCTTCCTGATGAACCAGGGCAAGATCGTACAAAGCGGCGACGCTGAAACCCTGTACACCGCCCCCGTGGACGCCTTCGCCGCCGGTTTTATCGGCAACTACAACCTGCTGGACGCCGAGCAGGCCAGCAAGCTATTGCAGCGTCCGGTCAGCAGCCGTATTGCGATCCGTCCTGAGTCCATCGAACTGAACCGCAACGGTGAGCTGGACGCTCTGGTGCGCAGCCACAGCCTGCTGGGTAATGTGATTCGCTATCGCGTCGAAGCCCGGGGCGTTGAATTGGTGGTGGACGTACTCAACCGCTCGGCCCAGGATCTGCACCCAGACGGGCAACGCCTGGCACTTTCCATCGATCCCAGCGCACTGTGTGAGGTAGCCTGAGGATGCAGTGTTTATTGAGGAAGCATGACTGATGGCTTTGGTAATTTTTGATCTGGACGACACCCTGATCCACGGCGACTGCGCCACCTTGTGGAGCGAACAAATGGGCCGCCTGGGCTGGGTGGACCCCGATTCGTTCATGCGCAAGAACAACGAACTGATGGCCGCCTACAGCCGCGGCGAGCTGGCCATGGAAGAGTTCATGGACTTCAGCCTGGAACCGATGATCGGGCGCACCCCGGAAGAAGTCGCGCACCTGGTCGAGCCGTGGGTGGAAGATATTATCGAGCCGCTGATCTACAGCGACGCCACCAAGACCATCGCCCGCCACCGGCAGAACGGGGACCGGATCCTGGTGATCTCGGCCTCGGGCACGCACCTGGTCACGCCGATTGCCGCACGCATTGGCATTGATGAAGTACTGGGGATTGAACTGGACGTGGCCCACGGGGTGTACAGCGGCAAGACCGTGGGTGTACTGACGTACCGTGAAGGCAAGGTCGCCCGCTTGACGCAATGGCTGGAGCAGGAAGGTGAAAGCCTGGAGGGTGCGTATTTCTATTCGGATTCGCGCAATGACTTGCCGCTGTTGAGCAAGGTCGATTTCCCGCAGGTGGTGAACCCGGACCCGGTGCTGCAGGCCCACGCCGAACAGGCCGGATGGCCGATCCACCAGTGGACCTGAAGGCCCATTTTTGGCATTGAAACCCAATCAAATATGGGAGCTGGCTTGTCGGGTCGCCGCATCACCGCGATGGCTGCGGCAAGAACACCTGGGGTGTCAGGTATTCATTTGTCATCGTTAACGACCATCGCAGGCAAGCCAGCTCCCACAGGAGTCCGCGCACGCCTCGACGATCAGGTCGGCTGTCAGGCCGCCTCGCTTTGCTTTTGATCTGAGGCGCCCCGTTAAACCACGCTGGCCGTCATCGGATATTGATTTGGGGGGTAACCCGGCAGGACGCCGGGTTAGCCGCGCTGGGCCATGGATGGCCCATCGCGGCGGCCCCCCAAATCAATGTCGGATGACGGGCACATCGAGCCTAGGCGAGGTGCCGAGTGGTGGGGCAAAAGCGCTTTGGTTACTTTCGCGCTCTTCGAAAGTGACCCGCCGTAAGGGCGGAACCCTAAGTGGCCGTGATCGCAGCAACGGATATGTACACATACCCATAAGAAAGTTGTGTAGATACCTATGCTGCGATAGCGGTATATCAAGTTAAGGTCTGTTACTGACACACCGCTATCGCAAGCAGCCCCGCTCCCACCTTGGGCTGCATTTCAACCCTGGACTGGCCTCAAGCCAGGCTCTCGTCGATCACCAGCACCAGCTTCCCGGAAATCTGGTTGGTCGCCAGCTCCGCAAACGCTGCTTCCGCGTCCTTGATCGGGAAGGTCTTGGCCAACTGCGGGCTCAGCCGCCCTTCGCCAAACAACGGCCACACCTGCTGGCCCAGATCGCTCAACAGATCCGCTTTGAATTGATCATCACGGCTGCGCAAGGTCGAGCCCAGCACCTGTACGCGCTTGGCCAGCACCTGCGCCAAGTCCAATTGGGCCTCGCGCCCGCCCATCAAGCCGATCAATACCCAACGCCCATCGCGGGCCAGGAGTTTGAGGTTAATGGCCGCATAGTTGCCGCCCACCGGGTCGAGAATCACGTCGAACGGGCCAAAATCCCCCAGGCTCTCGATGCCGTCGGTACGTACCACACCGCCCTGGGCGCCGAGGTCTTCGCAATAGGCCAGGCGGTCCGCCGAGCCGACGCTGACCCAGCACGGGCTGCCAAAGGCCTTGCACAGCTGGATCGCCGCCGAGCCGACGCCACTGGCACCAGCGTGCAACAGCACCTTTTCCCCGGGCTTGAGCGCCGCCAGTTGGAACAGGTTGAGCCAGGCGGTGCTGTATACCTCGGGCAACGCAGCGGCTTCGGCCAGGGACAGACCTTCCGGCACCGGCAGCACGTGGCGCGCGTCCACCACCACTTCCTGGGCCATGCCGCCGCCCGCCAGCAGCGCACAGACCCGATCCCCCACTTGCCAGGACGAGCCGGCGCCAACCTCGCTGATTACCCCGGAACACTCCAGGCCCAGCACCTCGCTGGCCCCGGGCGGTGGCGGATAGAGCCCTGCACGCTGTAATAAATCCGCCCGATTCAGGCCGGCTGCCGCCACCCGAATGCGAACTTGCCCTACATCGCACGTAGGACTCGGGGTCTCAACCCACTCCACATGACCTTCAACGCCTTGCAATGCTTTCACAGTGCCTCCATAGTGAGTCTGGACTGAGCCCGTTGCTGTAGCGCCGGGCTTTTTGCATTATGCGACCGGCCCAAATGGAACCGGCGACTTCAAAGACGGCCTAATATGCGTTATCAATTGCCCCCGCGTCGAATCAGCATGAAGCATTTGTTCCCCAGTACCGCCCTCGCTCTTTTCATTGGTCTCGGCCTGTTGCCGCTGTCGACCAATACGTTCGCAGCCAACAGCTGGGACAAACTTCAGCCTGATCGCGATGAGGTGATTGCCAGCCTTAACGTCGTTGAGTTGCTCAAGCGCCACCATTACAGCAAACCGCCGTTGGACGATGCGCGCTCGGTGATTATCTATGACAGCTATCTCAAGCTGCTGGATCCCTCGCGCAGCTACTTCCTGGCCAGCGATGTGGCCGAGTTCGACAAGTGGAAGACCCAGTTCGACGACTTCCTCAAGAGCGGCGACCTGCAACCTGGCTTCACCATCTATAAGCGTTACCTGGACCGTGTCAAAGCGCGTCTGGACTTCGCTCTGGGTGAGTTGAACAAAGGCATCGACAAGCTCGACTTCACCCAGAAGGAAACCCTGCTGGTGGATCGCAAGGAGGCCCCATGGCTGACCAGCACCGCCGCCCTGGATGACCTGTGGCGCAAGCGCGTCAAAGATGAAGTCCTGCGCCTGAAGATCGCCGGCAAAGAGCCCAAGGCGATCCAGGAGCTGCTGACCAAGCGCTACAAGAATCAATTGAGCCGCCTGGACCAGACCCGCGCCGAGGATATCTTCCAGGCGTATATCAACACCTTCGCGATGTCCTACGATCCGCACACCAATTATCTGTCGCCAGATAACGCGGAAAATTTTGATATCAACATGAGTCTGTCCCTTGAAGGCATCGGGGCCGTGCTGCAGAGCGACAACGATCAGGTGAAGATCGTGCGCCTGGTGCCGGCAGGCCCTGCGGACAAGACCAAGCAGGTCGCCCCGGCCGACAAGATCATCGGCGTGGCCCAGGCTGACAAAGAGATGGTCGACGTGGTCGGCTGGCGCCTGGACGAAGTAGTTAAGCTGATCCGCGGGCCCAAGGGCAGCGTGGTGCGCCTGGAAGTGATTCCCCACACCAATGCACCGAATGACCAGACCAGCAAGATCGTGTCGATCACCCGCGAAGCGGTGAAGCTCGAAGACCAGGCCGTGCAGAAGAAAGTCCTCAACCTCAAGCAGGATGGCAAGGACTACAAGCTGGGCGTCATTGAGATCCCGGCGTTCTACCTGGACTTCAAGGCCTTCCGTGCCGGCGATCCGGACTACAAGAGCACCACCCGCGATGTGAAAAAAATCCTCACCGAGCTGACCAAAGAGAAGGTTGACGGCGTGGTCATCGACCTGCGCAACAACGGCGGCGGCTCGTTGCAGGAAGCCACCGAGCTGACCAGCCTGTTCATCGACAAGGGTCCGACCGTGTTGGTGCGCAACGCTGACGGCCGCGTGGATGTGCTGGAAGACGAAAACCCGGGTGCCTTCTACAAGGGCCCGCTGGCACTGCTGGTCAACCGTCTCTCGGCCTCGGCCTCGGAGATTTTTGCCGGCGCGATGCAGGACTACCACCGCGCGCTGATCATCGGTGGCCAGACCTTCGGCAAAGGCACGGTGCAGACAATCCAGCCGCTTAACCATGGCGAACTGAAGCTGACCCTGGCCAAGTTCTACCGGGTTTCCGGCCAGAGCACCCAGCACCAGGGCGTACTGCCGGACATTGATTTCCCGTCGCTCATCGACACCAAGGAAATCGGCGAAAGCGCCCTGCCCGAAGCCATGCCGTGGGACACCATCCGCCCGGCTATCAAGCCGGCGTCCGATCCCTTCAAGCCGTACCTGGCCCAGCTCAAGGCCGAACATGACCTGCGCTCCGCCAAGGATGCCGAGTTTGTGTTTATCCGCGACAAGCTGGCCCTGGCCAAGAAGCTGATGGCCGAGAAGACCGTCAGCCTCAATGAAGTGGACCGTCGCGCGCAGCACACCGCGATCGAGAACCAGCAACTGGCCCTGGAAAACATCCGTCGCAAGGCCAAGGGTGAAGATCCGCTCAAGGAGCTGAAGAAAGAAGACGAAGACGCGCTGCCGACCGAACCTGAAAAGACCAAGCCGGAAGACGACGCCTACCTGAGCGAGACCGGGCGGATTCTGCTGGACTACCTGAAAACCAGTAAGGCAGTCGCCAAGCAGTAAATGATGGCAATTTAATGTCTCCGCTCCACTGAGCGTCATCAAACAGACATCATTCTGTCGTGAAATGAAGGACCGGGTGCCCCAGGCACCCGGTCCTTTTTTTTCGACCGAGATCATCATGACCATGACCGAACAGCTGCATGCCCTGGGCTCCATCCTGGCTCAAGGCAGTCTGCACAGTCTGTTCCAACCGATTATCAGCCTCAGCGAACGCCGTATCCTTGGCTACGAAGCCCTGAGCCGCGGCCCGTCCAACAGCCCGCTGCACTCGCCCCTTGCGTTGTTTTGCGTGGCGCGCCAGGCCGGACGCCTGAATGAACTGGAGATAGCCTGCAGGCAAAGTGCCTGCAAGCGCTTCAGCGAGCAGGCGCTGCCAGGCAAGCTGTTTCTCAACGTCTCACCCGAGTCCCTGCTGGAAACCACCCATCAACCGGGGCGCACCCTGCAGATGCTGCGCGAGTACGGAATCGCGCCCAGCCAGATCGTGATCGAACTCACGGAGCAAGCGCCGACCGACGACTTCCAACTGCTGCAGACCGCCCTGCACCACTACCGCGACATGGGTTTTTCGATTGCCCTGGATGACTTGGGCGCCGGTTACTCCAGCCTGCGCCTGTGGTCTGAGTTACGCCCGGACTACGTGAAAATCGACCGGCACTTTATCGACGGCATTCATCAGGATGCGCTCAAGCGCGAGTTCGTCGGCTCGATCCTGCAGATCGCCAAGGCCTCCCGCGCACAGGTGATTGCCGAAGGCATCGAGTTGCCGGAGGAACTGGCGGTGCTCACGGAAATGGGCGTGGACCTGATCCAGGGCTACCTGCTGTGCCGTCCCCACGAACATCCGCCGATCGAAGCAAGGTTGATGCTGGCCAAGCCTGACAGCACCAGCGTCTCGCTCAATGAAGACGCCAGTGACCTCAGCGCCCTGCTCAACGAGCAACCGGCCGTGGCCCAGGACACCGCCACAGCAAAAGTCCTGGAAGCGTTTCGCAGCCAGGCCAATCTCAACTCCCTGGCGGTCCTGGATGGGCGCGGCCAGCCCATCGGCATCGTGCATCGGCACTCGTTGTCCGACGTCCTGCTCAAGCCATTTGCCACCGACCTGTTTGCGCGCAAGCCGATCAGCCGCCTGATGAGCGACGACTTCCTGGCCGTGGAGTTGAGCCAGTCGTTGCAACAGGTCAGCCGCCTGCTGACCAGCCGCGCGCGGCAGCGCATCGAAGAAGATTTCATCATCACCCAGAACGGCAACTACCTGGGCCTGGGACGGGTGATCGACGTGCTCAAGCTGATTACCGAACTGAAAATCCAGCAGGCGCGCTACGCCAACCCACTGACTCTGCTACCGGGCAACGTGCCGATCCAGCAGTGCCTGACGCGACTGTTGCAGCAGCAGCGCGAATCGGTGATTTGCTATGTGGATATCGACAGTTTCAAGCCGTTCAATGACATCTACGGCTATGGCCGAGGCGATGAGGTGTTGCTGTGCCTGGCACAGTGCCTGAACGACCGGGTGGACCCCAGCCGCGATTTTGTCGGGCATATCGGCGGCGATGATTTTCTCCTGGTACTGGGTGCCCAGGACTGGCGCAAGCGTCTCAACCAATTGGTGGACGATTTCCAGACCCAATGCCGGCGCTTCTACCGCAGCGAGCATTTGGACGCGGGCTGTTTTATCGCCCTGAATCGCCAGGGGGTGCGCCAGGAGTTTGCCTTGCTGTCGCTGTCCATTGGCGTGGTGCACCTGCATCCGCTGAGCTGTGGATATCTGGATGCCAGCCAGTTGGCGGAACTGGCCTCGCAAGCCAAGCATCACGCCAAGAACGTGGCCGGCTACAGCATCCACGTCCTCGACAGCCGCGAACTTCTGTAAGGCCGGCCCTTACAACTGCTCCAGGCGTATCTGCGCCAGCGGATGCCCGGCCTTGGCGGCAATGGTCCACCAGCGTGCGGCTTCGGCCGGGTCTGGGGCCTTGCCCAGGCTGCCCGCCAGGCTCAACACTCCCACCTGATAAGCGGCCTTGCCATCACCGGCCTGGCCCGCCAGGCGCAGCAAGCGCACGCCCTCTTCCCGCGCGCCAAGCCCTTGGCCGCGAAAGGTCAGGATATGCCCATAGAAACTTTGGGCCTCGACATTACCCAGGTTGGCCATGCGCGCAAACTGACCCTCCAGCCAGTGCCAGCCACGGGGCTGACGCACAAACCATGACCAATGAAACAACCTGCGGGCCAACCAATAGCTGGCGTACGCTTTAAGCTTCCAGAACACTCAGGCCTCCGCTGACTCAGGATATTCGTACTCGAACACACGCACCACTTCCGAGGCATGCCACGACGCCGCAGCAACGCCATCGGACGGTCCGCAAAAGCGCCCGAGGCGCTCGACACATTCAAAAAAACCGGTGCGCGGCAAGCGGCTGGCGCCCTGGCTGATCACCAGTGAACTGCGCAGCGGTTGATCCGCCTTGGCATCCAGAGCCGCCAGGTGCTCCAGGGCGGCGGTCAGGGTTTGCATGGCTGGCGTGGGGAATTGCAGACGCTCCAGCAACGCACGGTAGGTCAAAAGATGTCGCTGGCGACGGGCCTGATCGAGTTCATTGAGCAACCCATCCCAATGTTGACGACTGATGCGCACACTCACACTTCATCCCTCCAACCCGCAATCCCCAACTCCCAGGCCAGGCTGCGACGAATCGCAGCATCCGGCTGGCGCTCACCACTTTCAATCAACCCCAGGTAGGACGGGCTGATGCCCACGGTGCGGGCCAAGGTCTCGATGGCCAGGCCTTTGGCTTCGCGCAGGCTGCGCAATTGTGCTAGGGGACGCAGGTCCTGCTCGGTAGCGACGGGAGGGGTCTGTGCAGAAGAAGTGGCGGGTTGCGACACACCGGCGGCTTTTAGCAGCGCCTGGTACTGAGCCCATGGCAGAACCGCGTATTCGGGTTCGCCATCCCGTGAAATGATTTGTATATCCATGACTGCCCCGTAGGATCACAACACTTACGAAGTAAGTACTTTCCTTAGGAGTGTAATCCTAACAGCCCCAAAGAGCGCAGGGGGATAATCCGCGCCTTCAGTTTTTTTTCGGGTTTTCCTGCTCCAGGAGCTGCGGCGTTGCGGGCAGACGCTCCACCACCACCAGCTTCTCCGGGCGCTGGCGTTCACGCCAGGCGCGGAAGGCACTCAACTCGCCGTCCAGGCTCTTCATGACCCAGGCCAGTACCGCAATGTCATCGAGCATGCCGAACATGGGCAAGAAGTCCGGGATCGCATCAATCGGGCTGAGGAAGTACATCAGCCCCGCCACCACCGAGATCAGCGCCTTGGGGCTGATCGCCCGGTACTCGCCACGCCAGTAGGCCAGGCACAGCGCCTGAAGCAGCTTCAGGTCGTCCTTGAGCTTACCCAGGCGATTGCCCTGGCTTGAGCCTTTGGCAGCCACAGCGAACAACAGGGTGGGCAGGCGCCCACGCCCGATCAGGCGGGCGGCCAACGGCAGGAAGCGGGTGAAATTCCAGGGTGCTTTCATCGTCACTCCAGTTCCAGGCAAGAGAAAAGGTTATCCACACAACTTGTGGATAACCTTGTGAACAGAGCCCATTTTCGCGGCTGAAAGCCACGTAATACAAGGCCCTGAGTCAGATCGGGCGTTTTTTGCGCACATAAAAAAAACCCAAGAATTCATTGACTTGAAGCGCGCCTGCGGCTAGCCGTGCCGAGGTATTGCATCAGACTGCTCTAAGTCGCAGGTGTTCGTTTTGATTTGCCCCACGGTCACCTGTGGGAGCTGTCGAGCCCCAGCGAGGCGGCGATGGCGGCGGCATGGCCAACAGGAGTGTTGCCTGCACCGCTATCGCAGCCTCGCCAGGGCTCGACAGCTCCCACACGGATCGGATCAAGCCCCACACCAGAAACAACAACGCCCCGTAAAACGGGGCGTTGGGTGTTTTGCAGCGGCTTACTTGGCAGCCGGTGCCTCAGGCGCGTCGGCCTTGGCCGGGTCCTTGATTGCCAGCAGCTCCAGGTCGAAGACCAGTACGGAGTTGGCTGGAATTGCCGGGCTCGGGCTCTGGGCACCGTAGGCCAGGTCGGACGGGATGTACAACTCGACCTTCTCACCCACGTGCATCAGTTGCAGGCCTTCGACCCAACCCGGGATCACGCCGCTGACCGGCAGGTCAATCGGGCTGCCGCGATCCACGGAGCTGTCAAAGGTGGTGCCGTTGGTCAGCTTGCCGGTGTAGTGAACAGTCACTACGTCGGTAGGCTTGGGCTGGGCGCCTTCGGCTTTCTTCACGATCTTGTACTGCAGACCGGAAGCGGTGGTGACTACGCCGTCTTTCTTGGCGTTGTCTTCGAGGTATTTCTTGCCGGCAGCTGCCGACTCTTCGCTCAACTTGGTCATGCGTTCTTCAGCACGCTTCTGCAGTGCGGAAAACGCTTCAACCAGTTCTGCGTCCTTCAGTTTCTGTTCTTTCTTGCCGACGGCATCTTCGATGCCTTGGGCCACGGCCTTGGAGTCCAGGTCGTCCATACCTTCCTGAGCCAGGCTTTTGCCCATGTTCAGGCCGATACCGTAGGAAGCTTTCTGCGCCGGGGTTTTCAGCTCTACGCTGGTTTGCGAATCACAACCCGCAAGTACCAGGCTAACCAGGGCCACCGCCGCCGCCAACCGATGCTGTTTCATGCTATTTCCTTGTTCATGCGCCAAAAGGGCATTCGAATAAAGTCGCGAGCTTATCAGGCGGCCACGACCAATGGCTACCGGCATGTGAGCAGGAAACTTCTGATAAGTTCACGTGTTTAAAAGCATTTTCATCTGCCCCAAAGCCCGGCGAAGGACAGCAGGCAAGCCGAAAACCGCCGCAACAGACCGATCATGGCTACTTGCCGCCTGCTACGCTCGGTGGCATAAGGACGCAACAACTCGACAAGGATAGTTATCTTGCGCATTTTTTCCCGTGTTTTACTCCTGATCCTGTCATTTATGGGACTGGCCCTGGCCGTGGTCCTCTATTACGTGGTCAACCCCAGGCTGCCGGACTACGTGCCGGTGCAGCAGGTGTACTACCAGGACCAATGGACCGCCGCCGACCGCCAGGTCTACTACTTCACGCCCCAGGGCACCCAGGTCAAGGGCCTGCGCTATAACTGGTTCACTGCACTGGAGCTGCCGTTTTCCCAGCAGCGTTTTGCCGAACCGGCCAACCTGGCGCGTTTCGGTTTCCTCGTGGACCCGCGACAACAGGCCACAGCCCAGAACCCTGGCAACCTGCCCGTCGGCTTCGCCCGGCACAAGAATGCCGGCAGCAACGACGAGTTTCTCGATATCACCTGTGCCGCCTGCCACACCGGCGAGTTGCACTTCAATGGCCAGGCCCTGCGCATCGACGGCGGCGCTGCACAGCATGTGCTGCCCTCCAGCGTGCCGACCCTGCGCGGTGGCAGCTTCGGCCAGGCGTTGGTGGCCAGTCTCGCCTCCACCTATTACAACCCGCTGAAGTTCAGGCGCTTCGCCCACAGCGTGCTGGGGGATCAATACGACGCCCAGTACGATCAGTTGCGCCAGGACTTCAAAAAGTCCCTGGACAACTTCCTCAAGGTGGCCTGGAACGATACCCACCGTGGTCTCTACCCCACCGAAGAAGGCCCGGGGCGCACCGATGCGTTCGGCCGCATCGCCAACGCGAGCTTTGGTGACGCCATTTCGCCGGACAACTACCGCATCGCCAACGCGCCGGTGGACTACCCGCAACTGTGGGACATGTGGACCTTCGACTGGGTGCAATGGAACGGCTCGGCCCAGCAACCCATGGCGCGCAATATCGGCGAAGCCTTGGGCGTAGGCGCGACCCTGGCGTTCTTCGACAGCGCCGGCCAGCCGCTCAAGGGCGATGCACGCTACCCTTCCAGCGTGCGCGTGCGTGACCTGAACCGCATCGAAGAAACCCTGCAACGGCTCAAGCCGCCGACCTGGCCTGAAGCGCTGTTCGGCGCCATCGACAAACCCCTGGCCGCCCGTGGCCGCGCGCTGTTCGCAGAGAACTGCGCAGCTTGCCATGTGCCCAGCGTGAGCGAAGTCAACGGGCGCCCGGTGCAGCAGTTGAAGATGCTGCCAGTGGACTACATCGGCACCGACCCGGGCACCGCCAGCAACATTGCCGACCAGCGCTACGACCTCAGCGCCCTGCAATGGGACCCGGCCGAACTGGCGCAGTTGAATGTGGAGTTGCACCCGACGCCGACCGAACCGCTGGACTTGCGCAGCCTGTCCGTGGCCAAGGGCCTGGCCTATGTCACGGCGTTTGTCGAAGAGCACGCCTACCGCGCCGCCGGCATCACCCCGGCCGAACGCCCGCGCCTGGACGGCTACGGCCTGCCTATCGGCGTGCGCGAACTGCGCGCCTACAAGGCCCGTCCACTGGCTGGCGTGTGGGCCACGCCGCCGTTTCTGCACAATGGTTCGGTGCCGACGATCTACCAGTTGCTTTCGCCCCAGTACGAGCGCAGCCGCACCTTCTATAAAGGCACCTTCGACTACAACCCGCGTCACCTGGGTTATCGCACCGAAGCCTTTAAAAATGCGTTCCTGTTCGATACCCGCATCACTGGCAACCACAACAGCGGCCACGAATTCCGCGCCGGCAAGCGTGGCAATGGGGTAATTGGCCGGGGCCTGGAGCCTGAGGAGCGCTGGGCGCTGCTGGAATACCTCAAAGTACTGGGCGGCCCCCTGGAGCAACAACTGCCATGACTTCCCCATTTCGATACAAGGACCGTTCCATGCTCGCTCGACTGTGGCTGCGCCTCGGCGCGTTTCTCGGCAAGACGCTGTTATGGCTTGTGGGTCTGGGCCTGCTCGGCTGGTTGCTGGCGACCCTGTGGTTTACCTGGCACCACCGCGGCCCGGTGTCGGCCGATGAACAGATTCCACCCGGCGAAGCCGCCATGACCCAAGGCATCATTCAGACGGCCGTGCGTATCGTCGACCAGCACCGCGAAGGCACCCGCTACCTGCGTGATGCCCATGCCAAGGCCCATGGCTGCGTGAAGGCCGAAGTCAGTGTGCTGCCAGGTCTCGACCCGGCGCTGCGCCAGGGCGTGTTCGCCGAGCCGGGCAAGACCTGGCAGGCGATGATGCGCCTGTCCAACGGCAACGCTTATCCACAGTTCGACAGCATCCGCGACGCCCGCGGCATGGCGATCAAACTGCTGGACGTGCCGGGCAAGCAACTGCTGGCCGATCAGCAGGCGCGCACCGAGCAGGACTTTGTGATGTTCAGCCACCCCAACTTCTTTGTCAGCGACGTGGCGGAATACGCGCAGAACGTCGGGGCCCAGGCCGATGGCAAGAAGGCCATGGCGTTTTTCCCCAGCCTCGACCCGCGCAGTTGGCAGGTGCGCCATCTGTTCATCGCCCTGGCGACGTTGGCGCCGGCCCCCGCCAGCCCGACCGAGGCGACATACTTTTCGGTATCGCCCTACAAATTTGGCACGGCCAACGCCAAGTTCCGCGTCGCCCCGGACCCGCAAAGTTGCCCGGAGTACAACCTGCCCAAGCAGAACCAGGACTTGCCGAACTTCTTGCGCAGCGCCTTGAGCCAGCGGTTGTCCACCGACCGGGTCGACGCGTGTTTTGTGTTGCAGATCCAGCGCCAGAACCCACAGAAATACATGCCCATCGAAGACACCAGCATCGAATGGAAGGAAAGCGACGCGCCCTACGAGAGCGTGGCAAAAATCCGCATTCCGGCGCAGGACTTTGATACCCCAGCCTTGAACCTGGCCTGCGACAACCAGTCGTTCAACCCATGGTTTGGTGTGGAAGAGCACCGGCCGATTGGGGGGATCAATCGGCTGCGCAAGGCGGTGTATGAAGCGGTGAGTGATTATCGGCATAGCCGCAACGCCCCGTGAACAACGCCCGCGCTGACGTCAGCAAGAACGCCTCACCGCGTCATCGTTAACGATCATCGCGGGCAAGCCCGCTCCCACATAAAAATCCCTGCGGCGTTGTATCGGACGCCGTCAGCAACCATTGCTGAAAACTACGCGCTGCCGAAGGCGGGTTGCGATGCTGTGGTTGCATCAGTTGCAGGCGGCCACGGCTGTGCATGTGGTGCGCCAAGGCCAGTTGCAGGCGACCGGCAGCCAGCTCGCCTTCGAGCAAGCGCTTCCAGCCCAGGGCCACGCCATGCCCCATCACCGCCGACTGCATCAGCAACTGATAGCTGTTGGTGCGCAAAGCGTGCCGGGGCGTGTGGTATTGCGCCCCGATATCGGCGAACCAGTCGGTCCAGGTCAACCAATCGTGATAGTGGTCCTCGACGATCAACAAGGTATGGCTGTGCAACAGGTGTTGGGCGTCGCGTATCGCGCCATGACGCTCGATGTAGGCGGGGCTGCACACGGCGATGACCTGCTCGCTGGCAAACACCGGGGTCAGTTCCAGGCCAAGGGGCGCCGGCAGTTCGTCGAGGTGATAGAACAGGCCCAGGTCATATTCGCTGACATCCAGGTGGCTCGGGCTTTCACTGCACAGGATGCGGATATCCAGGTCCGGGTGCGCATGCTGGAACGCCGGCAGCAGCGCGGCGAGCCAGATCGAGCTTATGGTCGGCGTGCTGGCCAGGGTCAGTTGGCGATCGGCACCGCGTCGGCGCAGCTCCGCCGACTCACGGTCGAGCTCGCGCAGCAGGCGCTGGATGGTACGAAAGTAACGCACCCCGGCCGGGGTCAGACTCAGCCCCAACGCCAACCGATAAAACAGCGGCCGTGCCAGGTCCTCTTCGAGGCGCTTGATCTGCCGGCTCACCGCGCTTTGGGTCAGGTTCAGTTCGTGGGCCGCCTGGGTAAAGCTCAGATGACGGGCGGCCGCTTCAAACGTCTGCAAACAATTGAGCGGTGGAAGGTCGACATTTCGGCGCGACATGCAGGGATCCGTGGCTGATCAGATGAGCAGGCATCCTGCCATTTGCCCGCTCACAACGCGACCCGCGCGACCCGTTTGCTCCAGGTGCGGTGATGCACCTGCACCCCGTTTTCCAGGGCCTGCTGCTGCGCCTCAATGTAGAACCACTGGGCGTCGGCGCGCACCTGCAGGCGGCTGTCGACCGCCACCGACCAAGGCGCTCGCTCGACGCGGTACTGCCAGTGGATATCGGCCTGGGTCGACAACGGGTCCCAGGGCAAGGTGCGATATTGCTCGGTACAGCGCTGGTCCACCGCCAGGCCATGCTCGGTGAAACGCACGGCGCCCAGGTCGTCCTCGATGGTGACGCAGACTTCGCCACTGCCCACATCCTCGCTCAAGGTGCGTTTAGGCGCTGCCGCCCGCAGCACCTCCAGCGCAACCGGGCTAGCCGCTTGCGGGGCCTCGAACGGGCACGGCACGGCCGCGCCGCTGAAGATCGGCAATTGCACACGCTGCACGGCGGGCAGCACAGTCAGGGTGGTCAACTCGCGACTGGGCCACAGCAACGGGAAGCTCGCGGTACTCAGGGCCAGACGCAGGCGGTGGCCGGCCGGCACGCGCACGCCGACGTGATCCAGGTTCAATTGCACGTCCATGGGCTCGCCCGGCACAGGCGGCGTCAGACGGGAGAAATCTTCACGTAGGACAAGGTTAAGCACGCCGTAGGTGACCT
Organism: Pseudomonas sp. WS 5412; assembly: GCF_012985615.1. Classification (NCBI taxonomy): domain Bacteria; kingdom Pseudomonadati; phylum Pseudomonadota; class Gammaproteobacteria; order Pseudomonadales; family Pseudomonadaceae; genus Pseudomonas; species Pseudomonas sp. WS 5412. The sequence goes on along the minus strand of NZ_JAARMB010000009.1, from coordinate 85,965 downwards.
GCGTGACTTGGCCGTCGGGCGCCACCGCATTCAGGCGTGCCACCAGTTGCCCGCAGGGGGTATCGCTGGCCAGGCGCAGGTGCAAGCGCACATCCCCCAGCAGCGCCAGGGGTTCAGCCAACGGCGGCGAGTCGAAACACAGCGACTGCGCATCGTCGCGACGCTGATCGGTGGGGCCATCGGGGCCGAACCAGATGGCGCAGTACTCGCCCTGGTGCAGACCGGTGGTCAGTGGCGAACAGATACTGCGCGGGCCGCCCAGTGCCTGCTGGCCGGGGCTGAGGCCATGGTCGTTGAGGCTGTAGTCGGTCCATTGCACCTGGGGATCGGGCCAGCCCGAGGTCTGCACCCAGATCCCTGGGCGCTCGGCATAACTGCCCTTGGGTGCCAGCACATCCTGTAGGTAAAAGGTGCAGGCAGCGTCGTCCATCACCCGATTGTCGATACCTTTAAGCCAGTGGTCCCACCAGCGCTTGGCCTCCTGCAGGAAGCCAATGGCCGGGTTGGGCACGGCGAAGTGCGGGTACTTGTGAATCCACGGGCCGATCATGGCTTTCTTCGGTCCCGGCAGATGTTGCATCAGGCGCGGCACCGCATTCTTGTAGGCATCGCCCCAACCGCCCACGGCATACACCGCCGCCTTGATCGCCGAGTAGTCCTCGCAGACCGAACCGTGACGCCAATAGGCATCGCGGGTCTGGTGCTGCAGCCAGGTCTCGGCCAGCAGCGGCATGGCGTCGAGGCGTTGTTGCCACAGGCTTTTCCAGGCATCGCCGACCAGCAGCGGGTCGGGCGCCGCCGCGCTGAAGTTGAGCATGGTCGCGGCCCAGCCGAAGTTCTCCAGCAGCAGGTTGCCGCCCTTGTAATGGATGTCATCGGCATAGCGGTCATCGGTGGAGCACAGGGTGATGATCGCCTTCAATGCTTCGGGCTGGCGCGCGGCGACTTGCAGGCTGTTGAAGCCGCCCCAGGAGATGCCCATCATTCCCAGGTTGCCGTCGCACCAGGGCTGCTGGCACAGCCAGTCGATCACTTCGAGGGCGTCATCCTGCTCCTGCAACAGGTACTCATCGGCCATCAGGCCCTGGGATTCGCCATTGCCGCGCATATCGACCCGCACGCAGACATAGCCCTGCCCCGCCATCCACGGATGGGTCAGCGCATCGCGTAGCGCCGTGCCATCACGCTTGCGATAGGGCAGGTATTCGAGGATCGCCGGGAAGGCCTGCACACTGGCGGTGTCAGGCAGCCAGATACGCGCTGCCAGTTGCGTGCCGTCGCTCAGGGGGATCAGGCAGTGCTCGATTTCACGGACCTTGTAGGCAAATTCGGTGACGATTTCCATCGGTAACTCCAGCAACAAAGAGGCAAGTCAGCGGGCAAAATCCGCCACGGGGCTGGCACCACGCAGGCCAGGTTCGACGTGGACCGCAGGGGCCTTTACGTCCAGCAGCGCGGGGTTCTTCAACCAGTAGAGCAACGACGTGCTGGCCAGCAGCACCAGGATCATTCCCGGCAGGCCGCCGAGGTTGGAGAGCATCTTCACCCCGTCGATGCCGACAAAGGCCACCATGACCCACGACACCGTGCCGATGATCACGCCCCAGACAATCTTCAGCAGCGGGTTGCCGTCCAGGTCCGAATCGGCGGTGACGCCTTTGCTGCACAGGTTGGCGATCACGTCGGTGCTCGAGTCGGCGGCGGTGACAAAGGAGATAAAGGCGACAAACAACAAAAACGCGATCATCAGGCCGCTGGCCGGCAACTGCTGGAACATCTGGTACAGCACATGCTCCACGCCTTGCTCGTTGAGCACGCGGTTCAAACTGCCATCGCCGAGGGCATCGAAGTACAGGCTGCTACCGGAGAAAATGCAGATCCACAGCGCGGTAAACAGCGCCGGGTACAACATGTTGATCTGGATAAATTCGCGCACCCTGTAGCCCCGGCCGATCTTGCCGAGGAACAGCGCACTGACCGGGGCCCAGGCGAACCACACCGACCAGTAGAACACCGTCCAGCTCTGCGGCCAGCTGTCGCCACTGGCGGCACCGGTGGACAGGCTGCGGCTGAAGAAGGTGTCGAGGTACACCCCCAGGGACTCGACGCCCAGGCTGAAGATGTACAGGGTTGGCCCACACACCAACACGAACGCGCCCAGGGCCAGCATGATCCAGGTGTTGAACGACGACAGCATGACGATGCCGCGCTGCAGGCCGCTGGCGGCCGAGGCGACAAAGGTGAACACGATCACCGCGATGATCAGGCCCAGGCGCAACGGCGTGGTCTCACCGCCGATGTACTGGCTCAGGCCACCGGACAGGGTCAGCGCCCCGGTGCCCAGGGACGACGCCATGCCTGCGACCAGGGCGAACATCGCCAGGGTGTCGATCAACCCCGCATAGCGCTTGACCCGCTCGGCGCCGAGCAAGGGTTGCAACATGGCGCCAATCGAGAAGTGACTGCGCAGGTTGTAGAACACCAGGGCAAACACCAGGGAGGGCACCAGGTAAATCGCGTAGGGCGTGAGGGTCCAGTGCAGGAACATCGTCGACAAGGCAAAGCTCTTGGCCGCCGCGCTGCCCGCCTCGATCGGCAGGCTGGAGGGTGGCGAGTACAGATGGTAGAGCGGCTCGGCCGTGGTCCAGAACAGTACGCCCACCGCCAGGGTGGTGCACAGCGCGACCATGAACCAGCGCCATTTGCTCAACAGCGGCGTGGCGCCCTCCCCGCCGATACGCACCTGGCCCAGGGGCGAAAAATACACAATGGCCGTGAGCACCAGCATGGCGAAAGAACCGGCACTGAATAGCCAGGAAAAGTTTTGCAGGATCACCGTATTAAGCTGTTTGCTCACGGCGAGGAATGCGGTGAGGTCAACGTAGCTGGCGATCACCGCCGCCAGCAAGATCAGAAAGGTTGGCCAGAAGACCAAAGGACGCAATGGGTATTTCATCTCGTGCGCTTCCCCAGACAGACTATTTTTATTGCCTTTGCAGGCCATTGTTAGAAGCGGGCACTGTGCCGCCTTGAAGTCTTCGCGTGGCTATAGATAAGCGTGGGTGCCGGCCGCGGTGCTGGGCTGCGTAGCAGCCCCAAAACCATCCCACCGGGTCTATCTGGAACACTCGGTGGCGGCCCTACTGGGGCCGCTACGCGACCCAACGCGGGCAAGCCCGCTCGCCACAATAAGCCCGCTCGCCACAATTGAGTCTCAGGTTTTAGGGTTTTTATCCGCCCCCCCCTGTAAAGAGTTCATATAGTTTGCCTGTTCGCCATAACGTTTACGTCGCCGCTATTGAGTAACTAAGTCCAAACCCTCTACCGTCACCTCCTACCCCAACACCCGTAGGAAGTTATCGTGGAAAGTTCAACTTTAGGCATGGTCGTCCTGTCGATGATTGCGCTCTTCGGCACTGCCGCGTTTTGCTTCGAACACCTCGCTACCCGCAACGAGAAGAAAAAGAAAACCAAATAAGCGGGTCGTCAACCTCAGCAGCACCCCAGCGTTTAAAGGGATACCCGGGCGGCGGGCTATCCCTTTTTTTCGTGCACCCGGCAGAACCTTTTCTATATGCCGTCTTAATGCCGCTGCGCGTAATCAGTGCCCGAACTTGATACTCCGGGGATTAACCTCCCCGCCTCCGCAGTTGCGGCTTATTTACTCAGGGGAGTTACACCGTGCTCACACTTACGTTCATTTATATCGCCAGCGGCATATGTGCCGTGGGGCTGTTCGCTTACTTGGGCTACGCCCTTATTCGCGCAGAAAAATTCTAGGGAGTTGGCCATGTACGACCTGATGTTTATCAGCCTTTCCCTGGTGTTTTTTGTTGCGACTGCCATGGCCATTGTCGCCATGGGCAAGATTTGAACGGAGCCACGACATGTTAAGCACGCTGCTGGAATTTACGCTGGTCCTGGGGGTAATGACGGGGCTCGCCGTACTGATGGGCAAATGGCTGACCCGGGTCTTCACCGGAACCCACCATGCCTTGCCGGAACGTTATACCTATCGCCTGCTGGGCATCGACCCACAGGAAACCATGGGCTGGGCCCGCTTCGGTTCGGCGCTGTTGTTGTCGAACGCGGCAATGATGCTGCTGGGCTATCTGGTCCTGCGCCTGCAGGCGGTCACGCCGATCAACCCACTGGGGCTCGCCGCGCAATCGCCGGACCTGGCGTTCAACACCGCCGTGTCCTTTATCACCAACACTAACTGGCAGGCGTATTCGGGCGAGACCAGCCTGTCAAACTTCAGCCAGATGGCGGTCATCACCTTTCTGATGTTCGTCGGCGCCACCTCCGGCGTGGTTGCGGCGGCCGGTTTCATTCGCGGCCTGAGCCGCTCCAGTTCGGGCGATATCGGTAACTTCTGGGTCGACTTCACCCGCACGCTGTATCGCGTGATGCTGCCGCTGTGCGTGGGCATGGCGCTGGTGTATGTCTGGCAGGGCATGCCACAGACCTTCGCCTCCCAGGCACTGGTCACGACCCTGGAAGGGGCGCAGCAACAGTTGATTGTCGGTGCGGTGGCCAGCTTTGAGTCGATCAAGCATATCGGCACCAACGGCGGTGGCTTCTTCAGCATGAACGCCGCGCATCCGTTCGAAAACCCGACGCCGCTGACCAACATCCTGCATATCCTCAGCATGTTGCTGATCCCCTCGGCGCTGACCTACACCTTTGGCAGCATGCTGTTGCAACGTCGTCAGGGCTGGGTGTTTTTCGGCACCTTCCTGGTGATGTTCATCGGTTTTCTCACCCTGGTCTACGGCGCCGAGCAAAACGGCAACCCACTGCTGACCCAGGCCGGCGCCAACCAGACCCTGTCGGTGGAACACAGCGGCGGCAACATGGAAGGCAAGGAACTGCGCTTCGGCATCGCCGACAGCAGCCTGTTTATCGCCACGACCACCGCCGCCACCACCGGTTCGGTCAACACCATGCATGACTCGCTGACGCCCATGGGCGGCTTCGTGCCCCTGGCGCAGATGATGCTCAACTGCGTGTTCGGCGGCGACGGCGTGGGCTTTATCAACCTGATCCAGTACGCCCTGCTCACGGTGTTCCTGGTGGGCATGATGATCGGCCGCAGCCCGGAGTTCCTCGGCAAGAAAATCGAGGCGCGGGAGATCAAGCTGGTGATGCTCTCGGTGCTCGCGCACCCCATCAGCATCCTCGGCTTCACCGCCCTCGCCGCCCTGTGGCCCGACACCATGGCCAGCCTCAACAACATCGGCCCCCACGGGTTCAGCGAGGTGTTGTACGCCTACACCTCCGGCACCGCCAACAACGGCTCGGCCTTTGCCGGCTTGAACGCCAACACGCCGTTTTTCAACACCACCATCGGCCTGGCAATGCTGATCGGACGCTTCTTCACCATGCTGCCGATGCTGGCCGTGGCCGGCTCCCTGGCGATGAAAAAAACCGTGCCTGCCGGTGCCGGCACCATCCCCACCGCCACCCCGCTGTTCATGCTGCTGGTGGTGTTCGTGGTGCTGGTGGTGGGCGGCCTGACCTTTTTGCCGGCGCTCGCGCTTGGCCCGCTGGTGGAGCAACTGCAGTTGCTGTCCGGCCAGACGTACAACTGAGGACACCTTGATGACGACTCACTCGATATTCAAAGGGCTGTTGCGCCCAGTGCTGGTTTCGGCGGTGTTTTTCATGCTGTTGACGGGGCTCGCCTACCCGGCGTTCACCACCGTGACCGCACAGCTGATGTTCCCGTTCCAGGCCCGTGGCTCGCTGATTGAACGCGATGGCCTGGTCATGGGCTCGACGCTGATCGGCCAACACTTCACCCGGCCGGAATACTTCCATGGCCGCCCGAGCATGACCCTGGGCGCCGACCCGCAAGACCCAGGCAAAAGCGTCTCGCAGCCGTACAACGCCGGTTCCAGCGGCGCCAGCAACCTGGGGCCGACCAGCCAGAAACTGGTGGACCAGGTGGCCGCCCGCGTGCAGGCCTATCGCCTGGCCAACGGCCTGCCCGCCGACGCCCAAGTGCCAGTGGACGCGGTCACCGCCTCCGCCTCGGGCCTCGACCCGCATATCTCGGTGGCCAATGCACGGCTGCAACTGCCACGGGTGGCGCGCCTGCGGCAAATCCCCGAAACCGAGCTGCTGCAGCTGGTCAGCCAGCACACCAGCGCGCGCACCCTCGGCCTGCTCGGCGAGCCCCGGGTCAATGTGCTGCAACTCAACCTGGCGCTGGACGCCCGCCTGCCATCACCTCCTATTGCGGCCAGTGAGTAAGAGATTTCCCTCATGAAAAATGCTCGTTTACCTCTGTTTGATCGCGCCATCGTGCTCACCGCGTGCGGCGATGCCCTGAAAAAACTGTTGCCCCAGGCGCAATGGAAAAACCCGGTGATGTTCGTGGTCTACCTGGGCAGCATCCTCACCACCCTGCTCTGGTTCCAGTCCCTGGGCGGCCAGGGTGAAGCTCCCAGCGGCTTTATCCTCAGCATTACCTTGTGGCTGTGGTTTACCGTGCTGTTCGCCAACTTCGCCGAGGCCTTGGCCGAGGGCCGCAGCCGCGCCCAGGCCGCCAGCCTGCGCGGGATGAAACGCCAGACCCTGGCCAAGCTGCTGCAACAGCCCAAGCATGGCGCGCCATGGCTGCCGACCGAAGCGTCGCTGCTGCGCAAGGATCAAGTGGTGTTGATCGAAGCCGGCGACCTGGTGCCGCTCGATGGCATCGTAATCGAGGGCGTGGCGTCGGTGGATGAAAGCGCGATCACCGGCGAATCGGCGCCGGTCATTCGCGAGTCCGGTGGCGATTTTTCCTCGGTCACCGGCGGCACCCGTGTGCTGTCGGACTGGCTGGTGGTGCGCATCAGCGTCAACCCCGGCGAGTCGTTCCTGGACCGCATGATCTCGATGGTCGAGTCGGCCAAGCGTCAGAAAACCCCGAACGAGGTGGCCCTGACCATCCTGCTGGTGGGCCTGACCCTGTTGTTCCTGCTGGTGATCGCCACGCTGAGCCCTTACTCGATCTTCGCCGTGGCCATGAGCGGCAGCGGCAGCGTGGTCAGTGCCACAGTACTGGTGGCCTTGCTGGTCTGCCTGATCCCCACCACCATCGGCGGCCTGCTCTCGGCCATCGGCGTGGCGGGCATGAGCCGGATGATGTCGGCGAATGTCATCGCCACCTCCGGGCGGGCGGTCGAGGCCGCGGGTGACGTCGACGTATTGCTGCTGGACAAGACCGGCACCATCACCCTGGGCAACCGCCAGGCCAGCAGCTTTTTGCCGGCACCGGGGATCAAAGAGGCCGACTTGGCGGATGCCGCGCAATTGGCCTCCCTGGCCGATGAAACCCCGGAAGGCCGCAGTATCGTGGTCCTGGCCAAGCAGAAGTTCGACATTCGCGCGCGGGACATCAACCAACTGGGCGCCAGCTTTGTGCACTTCACCGCGCAAACCCGTATGAGCGGGGTCGACCTGCCCGCAGGCCGGGCGATTCGCAAGGGTGCAGCGGACGCGATTCGCCGCCATGTCGAGGCCTTGGGCGGTAGTTTTCCGACAGCCTTGCAGGCCAAGGTCGATGAAGTCTCGCGGCGCGGCAGCACGCCGCTGGTGGTCAGCGACGGCGCCACGGCGCTGGGCGTGGTGGAACTCAAGGACGTGGTCAAAGGCGGCATCAAGGAGCGCTTCGCCGAGCTGCGGCGCATGGGCATCAAGACCGTAATGATCACCGGCGACAACCGCCTGACCGCCGCCGCCATTGCCGTGGAGGCCGGGGTGGATGACTTCCTCGCCGAGGCCCGCCCGGAAGACAAGCTGCAATTGATCCGCGACTACCAGGCCAAAGGCAAGCTCGTGGCCATGACCGGCGACGGCACTAACGACGCGCCGGCGCTGGCCCAGGCTGACGTGGCGGTGGCAATGAACAGCGGCACCCAGGCTGCCAAGGAGGCCGGCAACATGGTCGACCTCGACAGCAACCCGACCAAGCTGATCGAAGTGGTCGAGGTCGGCAAACAGATGCTGATGACCCGCGGCGCCCTCACCACCTTCAGCGTGGCGAATGACGTGGCGAAGTACTTTGCAATCATCCCGGCGGCGTTTGTCGCGACCTATCCCCAGCTCGGCGCGTTGAACGTAATGCAGCTGACCAGCCCCAACTCGGCGATTCTCAGCGCGGTGATTTTTAACGCGCTGATCATCGTCGCGCTGATTCCCCTGGCCCTGCGCGGCGTGACTTACCGCGCAATCGGCGCGGCGGCGCTGCTCAACCGCAACCTGCTGATCTATGGCCTGGGCGGGGTGTTGGTGCCGTTTGCCGGGATCAAGCTGATCGACATGCTCTTGACCGCAGTGGGCTTGGTGTAACGACTCAACCCCATGTGGGAGCGGGCTTGCCCGCGATAGCGGTGTGACTGACTCACCCCTGTCGCGGGCAAGCCCGCTCCCACACTTGAACCGCATTGACCAGGAATGACATGCCCGCCTTAAACAACGAACGCCCCGACCCCGACGCCCTGCTCGCTCGGGTCCAACAAGAAGAACAGGCCGCCTTGCGCGGCAAATTGCGTATCTACTTTGGCTCTAACGCCGGGGTCGGCAAGACCTGCGCGATGCTCGAAGCGGCACGCCGCGAAACCGCCCTGGGCCGCGACGTGCTGGCCGGCGTGGTGGAAACCCACGGCCGCCAGGACACCGCCGAGCTGCTCCACGGCCTCGAACAACTGCCTCGCGCCCAGCACCGGCACCGTGAATTCGCCCTCAGCGAATTTGACCTTGACGCCGCCCTGTTGCGCCATCCTGCCGTGTTACTGGTGGACGAACTGGCCCACAGCAACGTGCCCGGCTCGCGCCACCCCAAACGCTGGCAAGACGTGGAAGAACTGCTCAGCGCCGGCATCGACGTGTGGACCACCCTCAACGTCCAGCACCTGGAAAGCCTGAATGACCTGGTCAGCGGAATCATCGGCATACGCGTGCGCGAAACCGTACCGGACCATGTGTTCGACAACGCCCACGAAGTGGTGGTGATCGACCTGCCACCCGACGATCTGCTGCAACGCCTCAAGGACGGCAAGGTGTACCTGGGCCCGGCGGCGGCGCGCGCCTCACAGCATTTTTTCCGCAAGGGCAACCTGTTGGCGTTGCGCGAGCTGGCCCTGCGCCGCACGGCCGACCGGGTCGACACGCAGATGCGCGTGTACCGCCGCGAACAGTCGATCAAGACCCTGTGGCCGGCCCGCGAACGGCTGTTGGTCGGCGTAGCCGGTGATGCCGGCGATGAGCGCCTGGTGCGTGAAGCGGCGCGCCTGGCGCAAAAACTGGAAGCCGACTGGATTGTGGTCCATGTGGCCTCGGCCCAGGGGCGCGGCGCCCGGCGCTACCTGAGCGCGATGAAAACCCTGGCCCTGGCCGAAGAATTCGGCGCCGATACCGCCACACTGCCGGGTATGGACGTTGCCGAAGCCCTGGTGGCCTGCGCCCGTGAGCACAACGCCAGTCGCCTGATGCTCGGCCATCATCCGCGCCGCCGCTGGCGGTTCTGGCATCAGTCGGTCAGCGACCGGATCAGCCGTCACCACCCGCAAATCGACCAGATTGTGATTGCCCATGGCCTGCTGCCGGGCAAACCCACCGTGCGCGAAAACACCACGCCACTGCCCGGCACTCGCCTGGCCTACGTCTGGACCAGCCTGGCCTGTTTCGCCACCAGCGCCGTCGCCGCGCTGCTGCTGCAGGTGTTCGACCTGGCCAACGTGGTCATGCTGTTTTTGCTCACGGTGGTACTGGTAGCGCTGCGCTTTGGACGCGGCCCCGGCGTATGGGCGGCGATGCTTGCGGTGCTGTGTTTCGACTTCTTTTTCGTCCAGCCGCGCTATTCCTTCACCGTCACCGACACTCAGTATTTCTTCACCTTTGCCTTGATGCTCGGCATCGCCCTGATCACCGGCCAACTCACCGCGCGCCTGCGCCACGAAGCACGTACCGCCGCCGCACGGGAACGCCGCGCAACCTCCCTGGCGCGCCTGGCCCGTGATTTGTCGGCGGCGCTGACGGTGGAGCAAATCAGCGAAGTGGCACTGCGCACCTTCAGCGGCGTCTTCGAGGCACGGGTGGGCCTGGCCCTGCCGGACGCCGCCGATGGCGTCCACAGCGTGAGCGCCGGTGGGCTGCCGATCGACGACAGCATCGCGCAATGGACCTACGACCACGGCCACCCCGCCGGGCACGGCACCGACACCCTGTCCGCGGCCAAGGGCTGCTACTGGCCGCTCAAGGCGCCGATGCGCGTGCGCGGCGTGCTGGTGCTGGAACTGGCTCAGCGCGATCGCCTGAACGACCCGCAGGAACGCCGCCTGCTGGAAGCCTGCATGAGCCAGCTGGCGATTGCCCTGGAGCGCGTGCATTTCGTCGAAGTGGCGCAAAGCACCCTGGTACAGATGGAAGGCGAAAAAATGCGCAACACCCTGCTCGCGGCGATCTCCCACGACCTGCGCACACCGCTGACCACCCTGATCGGCGCCGCTGAGACCGCCCTGCCCCACGCCCAGCCGGGGCCACTGAACGAGCTGCTGCAGGGCATTCACGAACAGGCCACGTCCATGCAGCGCCTGATCGAAAACCTGTTGGACATGGCACGCCTGCAAGAGCGCGGCGTGCGCCTGAACCGCCAATGGCACTCGCTGGAAGAAATCGTCGGCAGCGCCCTGCGTCAATTGCGCGAACCCTTGGCGCAACACCGCGTGCAGACCACGCTCGACGCGCACTTGCCGTTGGTGGAGGTCGACGCGCTGCTGATCGAGCGGGTGCTGGTCAACCTGCTGGACAACGCCGCCAAGTACACCCCGCCGGGTACCACCATCAGCGTGGCCGCCAGCCAGGCCGGCGAGCAGATTGTGCTGGAGGTCAGCGACACCGGCCCCGGTAGCGCGCCGGCCAATCTGTTTGAGCCCTTCACGCGCGGCCAGCAGGAATCGTCGGTGGCCGGCATCGGCCTGGGCCTGGCGCTGGTCAAGCGCATCGTCGAAGCCCACGGCGGGCGCATCCAGGCCAACCCCGGCCGCGCGGGCGGCATGCATTTCACCATCACGCTACCGGCAGGCACCCCGCCGGCCATGGAACCCTTATGAACACTGCACGCATTCTGATCGTTGAAGACGAGGCCAACATCCGCCGCTTTGTGCGCATTGCCCTGCAAGATGAAGGCTTTCATGTGTTCGAGGCCGACAGCGTCAAACGTGCGCTGATCCATGCCGCCAGCCGACAGCCGGACCTGGTGATCGTCGACCTCGGCTTGCCGGACAGTGATGGCAAACAATTGATCCGCGAACTGCGCGGCTGGCTGGCGGTACCGATCCTGGTGCTGTCGGCGCGTGACCGTGAAGAAGAAAAAGTCGCCGCCCTGGACGCCGGTGCCGATGATTATCTGACCAAGCCATTCGGCGTGCCCGAGTTGCTGGCACGCATCCGCGCCCAACTGCGCCGGCATGGGCACACCGGCACGGTGATGGCCACCAGCAAGGTGGTGTTTGGCGAGATTGCCGTCGACCTGGCGACCCATGAGGTGTGGCGCTCAGGCCAGCCGGTACACTTGACGCCCATCGAGTACCGCTTGCTCTGCGCGATGATCCGCGGCCAGAGCCGGGTCCTGACGCACCGGCAACTGCTGCTGGAAGTGTGGGGCCTGGATTACGTCGACCGCGCCCACTATCTACGGGTGCATATGGCGCATCTGCGGCAAAAGCTGGAGGTGGATCCGGCGCAGCCGCAGTACTTTATTACCGAATTGCAGGTGGGCTACCGGCTGGTGGGGTTGTAGAACAGCAAATCCCAGGCACAAAAAAGCCCGCTCAATGAGCGGGCTTTGCGTGGTGACCTGGCGTTCAGCGTTCCAGGTAACCGAATATGGCGCAGCGGACGGGACTCGAACCCGCGACCCCCGGCGTGACAGGCCGGTATTCTAACCGACTGAACTACCGCTGCGCGTAGCGTTGGACGTAATGGTGGGTGATGACGGGATCGAACCGCCGACCCTCTGCTTGTAAGGCAGATGCTCTCCCAGCTGAGCTAATCACCCTTTACGTTCGGTGCGGGGCGCATCATATACGAAAAATCCGCAATGTGTTGATTTAAATGCAATTTATTTTAAATATCTTTTCGCCGGCAGCCTACACCCCGGAAAACCGGCGCGTGTAGCGGGTAGATGCGAGTCTATTGGTTACCCCGCCCCAACCCCACAAAAGAACGACGCGGCGCTCTCAGGTGCTTCGCGAGCAAGCCCATTCCCACAGAAAGGCAAATCCCAGACAGCAAAAAGCCCGCTCAATGAGCGGGCTTTCTGTGGTGACCTGGCGTTCAGTGTTCCAGGTGACCAAATATGGCGCAGCGGACGGGACTCGAACCCGCGACCCCCGGCGTGACAGGCCGGTATTCTAACCGACTGAACTACCGCTGCGCGTAACACATGAAGCGAATGGTGGGTGATGACGGGATCGAACCGCCGACCCTCTGCTTGTAAGGCAGATGCTCTCCCAGCTGAGCTAATCACCCTTCGTTTCGGTGTGGCGCGCATTCTACGGAGCGTCCCCTGGTCTGGCAAGCACTTTCTTAAATCTTTTTTTTCAGCCCTTCCAATGGCTTAGGCAGGGTTGGCCTCAGGCCTTATCAAGAGAATAATGCCCCACTTTGTATAAAGGAGAGACTCACCCCATGTGGTTCAAGAACCTGCTTATCTATCGCCTGACCCAAGATCTGCCTGTTGATGCCGAGGCGTTGGAAACTGCAATGGCCACCAAACTGGCGCGCCCTTGTGCAAGCCAGGAGTTGACCACTTACGGTTTCGTCGCGCCTTTTGGCAAAGGCGAAGACGCGCCCCTGGTGCACGTCAGCGGTGACTTCATGCTGATCGCTGCGCGCAAGGAAGAACGTATCCTGCCGGGTAGCGTGGTGCGTGATGCGGTGAAGGAAAAGGTCGAAGAGATCGAAGCCGAGCAAATGCGCAAGGTCTACAAAAAGGAACGCGACCAGATCAAGGATGAAATCATCCAGGCCTTCCTGCCTCGTGCGTTTATCCGTCGCTCGTCGACCTTCGCTGCCATCGCGCCGAAACAGGGCCTGATCCTGGTGAACTCGGCCAGCCCCAAGCGCGCCGAAGACCTGCTGTCGACCCTGCGTGAAGTGATCGGCACCCTGCCGGTACGCCCACTGACCGTGAAAACCGCGCCGACTGCGGTGATGACCGACTGGGTCACCACCCAGAAGCCGGCCGATGACTTCTTCGTGCTCGACGAATGCGAACTGCGCGACACCCACGAAGACGGCGGCATCGTGCGCTGCAAGCGCCAGGACCTGACCGGCGAAGAAATCCAGCTGCACCTGACCACCGGCAAAGTCGTGACCCAACTGTCCCTGGCCTGGCAGGACAAGCTGTCGTTCATGCTCGACGACAAAATGACCGTCAAGCGCCTGAAGTTTGAAGACCTGCTGCAAGACCAGGCCGAACAGGACGGCGGCGACGAAGCCCTGGGCCAACTGGATGCCAGCTTTACCCTGATGATGCTGACCTTCGGCGACTTCCTGCCGGCGCTGGTGGAAGCATTGGGTGGTGAAGAGACCCCGCAAGGCATCTAAACGCGCACGCTCAATGTAGGAGCTTGGCCTGCGATGGCGGCGTATCAGTTACAGAGTCACTGACAGACACACCGCTATCGCAGGCAAGCCAGCTCCCACAGTTGATGGGGTTACCACTCCCAGTACTCTAATAATAAGGACATCGCCATGCGCGCACTCGCCGCCTTGAGCCGTTTCGCCGGCACTACCTTCGCCTACTGGGTGCTGATTTTTGCTGTGCTCGCCTTCCTTCAGCCCCACTGGTTTATCGACCTGAAAAGCGCCATCGTGCCGCTGCTGGGCCTGGTGATGTTCGGCATGGGCCTGACCCTCAAACTGGAAGATTTCGCCGAAGTCGCGCGCCATCCGTGGCGCGTGGCCCTGGGCGTGATCGCGCAATTTGTGATCATGCCCAGCGTGGCCTGGCTGCTGTGCCAGACCTTCAACCTGCCAGCGGAAATCGCCGTTGGCGTGATTCTGGTCGGTTGCTGCCCTAGTGGCACCTCTTCCAACGTCATGACGTGGCTGGGCCGTGGCGACCTGGCGCTGTCAGTGGCCATCTCTTCCATCACCACCCTCCTCGCCCCGCTGCTGACGCCGGCCTTGATCTGGCTACTGGCCTCGGCCTGGTTGCCGGTGTCGTTCATGGACCTGCTCTGGTCGATCCTGCAAATGGTGTTGCTGCCTATCGTGCTGGGTGTCTTGGCGCAGCGTCTGCTGGGTGAGCGCGTGCGTCATGCCGTCGAGGTGCTGCCGCTGGTCTCAGTGGTCAGCATCGTGACCATCGTCGCTGCCGTAGTGGCTGCAAGCCAGGCGAAGATTGCCGAGTCGGGCCTGCTGATCATGGCGGTGGTGATGCTGCACAACAGCTTTGGCTACCTGCTGGGTTACCTCACCGCCCGCGTATTCGGGCTGCCACTGGCCCAACGCAAGTCATTGGCGCTGGAAGTCGGCATGCAGAACTCCGGGCTGGGCGCCGCACTGGCCAGTGCGCACTTCTCGCCACTGGCGGCGGTGCCCAGCGCGTTGTTCAGTGTCTGGCACAATATTTCCGGGGCGTTGTTGTCGACGTATTTCCGCCGGATGAGCGAGAAGGAAGATCGCAAGGCCCTCGCCGAAACTTGATCGGCTGCGGGCTTTTCGGCACTCTACGAACCTTCGCGGGGACGACCCCGCGACTCGTTTGAGCATTTACCAGGGGACGACCCCACTTCTAAAAGGAAGGTCTTTATGTCCTGGGTCATTCTGTTTTTCGCCGGGTTGTTTGAAGTTGGCTGGGCCGTCGGCCTGAAATACACCGACGGTTTCAGCAAGCCAATGCCCACCGCCCTGACGATTGCCGCCATGGCCGTCAGCCTCGGCCTGCTGGGGCTGGCCATGAAGGAGCTGCCGCTGGGTACCGCCTATGCCATCTGGACCGGCGTCGGTGCAGTGGGCACGGTGATTGCCGGGATTATCCTGTTTGGGGAGTCCATGGCGCTGTTCCGACTGGCCAGTGTGGCGTTGATCATTGCCGGGTTGATCGGGCTCAAGATTAGCGCGTAAGCCACTAACGCTATCGCGGGCAAGTCGAATCGTCGACTTGCCTGCGATGAGGCCCTTAAATCCGAAAACCTACCTGACACTCCCCCGCAACGCCCCAACCTGTTCCTGCAAGGCCTGTGGCGTCGCCTGCTCCACCGCCAACGGCGGCCCCGCCACCAACGTCACCCGCGACCAGATCCGGTGAAAGATCCCCTTGTTCGGGTCACGGCTGAAAAAGCTCCCCCACAACCCCTGCAACGCCATGGGAATCACCGGTACCGGGGTTTCCTCGAGAATCCGTGTCACACCACTCTTGAACTCGTTCATCTCACCGTCGGCAGTCAACTTGCCTTCGGGGAAAATGCACACCAACTCGCCATCCTTCAGGTACTGGCTGATGCGCTGGAAGGCCTTTTCGTAGATCTGCAGGTCTTCATGGCGTCCGGCAATCGGAATGGTGCCAGCGGTGCGGAAGATAAAGTTGAGCACCGGTAAGCGGTAGATCTTGTAATACATCACAAAGCGAATCGGCCGACGCACCGCGCCGCCAATCAGCAGTGCATCGACAAACGACACATGGTTGCACACCAGCAACGCCGCGCCTTCGTCCGGTATATGTTGCAGGTCGCGATGCTGCACGCGGTACATGGAGTGGCCGAGCAGCCAGATCATGAAGCGCATGGTGAACTCGGGAACAATCCTGAAGATGTAGGTGTTGACCGCGATATTAAGCAGCGACACCACCAGGAACAGCTCGGGGATCGACAGCTTGGCCACACTCAACAGCACGATGGTGACAATCGCCGAGACCACCATGAACAGCGCATTGAGAATATTGTTGGCGGCAATCACCCGCGCCCGCTCGTTTTCAGCGGTACGCGACTGGATCAAGGCATACAGCGGCACGATATAGAACCCGCCAAACACCCCCAGGCCGAGGATGTCAGCCAGCACCCACCAGGCCTGGCCGTACCCCAACACCGCCAGCCAGTCGTTGGCCTGGACGTTTTGCGGGAAGCCACCGGAATGCCACCAGAGCAACAGGCCAAACACCGTCAGGCCGAATGAACCAAAGGGCACCAGACCGATTTCCACCTTACGCCCGGAGAGTTTTTCGCAGAGCATCGAGCCCAGCGCGATACCGACCGAGAACACCGTGAGAATCAGAGTCACCACGGTCTCATCGCCATACAGCCACTCTTTGGCGTAGGCCGGGATTTGCGTGAGGTAGATCGCCCCGACAAACCAGAACCACGAGTTGCCGACAATCGAGCGCGACACGGCGGGCGTCTGCCCCAGGCCCAGGCGCAAGGTGGCCCAGGACTGGCTGAAGATGTTCCAGTCCAGGCGCATCTCGGGGCTGGACGCCGCGGCGCGCGGGATACCCCGGCTGGCCAGGTAGCCCAGCACGGCAATCGCGACAATCGCAGTCGACACCACCGGCGCGTACTGCGCAGAGGACATCATAACCCCGGCCCCGATGGTCCCGGCGAGGATCGCCAGGAATGTGCCCATTTCCACCAGGCCATTGCCGCCCACCAACTCCTCTTCGCGCAAGGCTTGCGGCATGATCGAGTACTTCACCGGGCCAAACAGCGCCGAGTGGGTGCCCATGGCAAACAGCGCCAGCAGCATCAGTTCCAGGTGGTTGGTCATAAAGCCGACGGCCCCCACGGCCATGATCACGATCTCGCCGAGCTTGATTGCGCGGATCAACGCATCCTTGTTGAATTTCTCGCCAAACTGCCCGGCCAGGGCCGAGAACAGGAAGAACGGCAGGATAAACAGCAAGGCGCACAGGTTGACCCAGATCGAGCGGTCACCTTCGATGGTCAGCTTGTAGAGAATGGCGAGGATCAACGACTGCTTGAAAATATTGTCGTTGAACGCCCCCAGGGACTGGGTAATGAAGAACGGCAGAAAACGCCGTTTGCGCAGCAAAGTAAATTGCGAGGGGTGACTCATCGTCAGTGTTCCTGCGTGGCCTGAAGGCTTTATTGATTTTTCAGGCCACGACTTTACCTAATCCTGCTTACTTATTCCCCAATCCTGCAATGCACGGTGAAACAAACAGCTCACCTTTATAGGCACCCTGCACCGTGCGCTTGCTGACCACCAGCCACATCAGGGCCAGCGCGGCGACCAGCACGCTGCCGGTCACGCTGAAAAATGCCAGGTGCAAGGTACTGCCCAGTTTCAACGTGGTCAGGGCATACACCCCCAGCGGGAAGGTAAAACCCCACCAGCCCAGGTTGAATGGAATCCCGGCACGCAGGTAACGCAGGGTGATCAGCACCGCGATCAACATCCACCACAGGCCCAGGCCCCACAGGGTGATGCCGGCAACCAGCCCCAGGCCGGCGGCAATCTCGCCGATACCGGCAAAGCCATTGGCGGCGAAGATCGCCGGCGCGTCCTGGCCCAGCAGCAACATGCCCAGGGCGCCGGTGCCGATCGGGCCTAGGGCCAGCCAGCTCGACGCGGCCATGTTGGCGTGGGGCAGTTTATGCAGGGCCATGCGCAGCATCAGGATCGTCAGAATGCTGAACGCAACCGGCAAAGAAAACGCCCAGAGCACGTAGCTGGTCACCAGCATCACCAGTTGCGAATGGGCGTCGACCAGATGCGGCGCCAACAGGCCACCACTGGCGGCGGCGACTTCGGCAGCCACCACCGGCAACAGCCAGACCGCTGTCATCTGGTCGATGCTGTGTTCCTGGCGGGTAAACATCATGAACGGGATCAACACCCCACACGCCAGGGCCATGGCGACGTCCAGCCACCACAGGGCCTCGGCCAGTTGCACCACGCCCTCGCCCCAGCGCGGCAGGCCAAACAGCAGCAGGCCATTGATAATGGTCGCCAGGCCCATGGGGATGGTGCCGAAGAACATCGAGACCGTGGAGTGTCCGAAGATTCGCCGCGCCTCGTGAAAAAACATCACCCAGCGCGCCGCGTATAAACCGCTGAACAACACAAACAGAACGATCGTCAGCAGCCACAGCCCTTCGGCGATGGCATAGACACCCGGCAGTTGCACCGGCAATTGCGCCAGGGCCAACGCCAGCACGCCGGTGCCCATGGTGGCGGCGAACCAGTTGGGGGTGAACTGGCGAATCACTTCCCTGGGGGCGGCCAAATGGCTGAAAGGTTTGTAACTGGGGGTGATGCTATTGGGGCAGGTCATGGCTCAATCCTCTTCCTCGTATGAGGTTGAGCCCATGATAGAAGCCTAAGAAATATCTATATAACGGGTAATATCTCTAACTGTTATCTGTTTTACCTATATGCAGACTTGTCCGGCGCTTGCCTCATCAAGCCAATCAAGGCGCCGAGGGCCAATACGATCAACACCCCGCCGTAGCCATAAGTGGTAGCGATCAGGCCAAAACTGCGGGTCAGGTTGCCCGCCAACAGGGTCGGCAGGCAGAACGCCAGGTAACTGAGGACGTAGAACGCTGACATCAACCCGGCCCGCTCATGGGGCAAGGCCAGGGGGACTACGCTGCGCAACGCGCCGAGAAAACCTGCGCCAAATCCGCTGCCAGCCACCAGCGTGGCGAAGAAAAACAAGCTCAGGTTGGCGCTGTGAACCGCACCGAGGATCAGTGCGACGCCCACGGCCAACAGGCCGGCTCCCAGGCGCAGGACCTTGTCCGCCGGGCGATTGCGCAGGCTGAAAATCATCACCGCACCGCTCAAGGTCAACACCGCAACCAGGCCGCCACCGATCAGGTTGGAGGTGGATCCGGTCGCCGCCCTTACCAGCGACGGCGCCAGCGACAAGTAGAAACCACTCATGGCCCACACCGCGATATCCACCGGCAGCGACAGCCACAAGGCCCGGCGCGCCTGGGCCGGCACATGCAGGGTCGGCCATAGCGAGGCGAGCGCGCCAGGGATGGGGCTGACGCTTTCCGGCAAGCGCCAGACATACAGGCTCTGCAACAGCATCAGCGCGAACAAGGCCCAATAGATCAACTGGGTCGGCAGCGGCGCGAACTCCACCAGTACACTGCTGCCCATGGCGCCACAGGCCATGCCCAGCAATGGCGCGACACTGTTGACCAGCGGGCCCTGCCGACGGTCGGTGTCGAGCAACGCAGCGCCGAGCACGGCGGTGGCCATGCCTGTGGCAAACCCCTGCAAGGTGCGGGCGGCAATCAGCCAGGCGACACTGTCGGCGTAGATAAACAGCAGCATCGCCAGCATATTCAGCACCAGCGCGGCAAAGATCGCTGGCTTGCGCCCCAGGTAATCCGACAGCGAACCGACGGTCAACAACGCAGCCAGCAGGCTCAAGGCGTAGACGCCGAAGATCAGCGTCAAGGTGCCAGCAGAAAAGTGCAGGCCCTCCTGGTAAAGGTGATACAACGGCGTCGGCGCGCTGGAGGCGGCGAGAAACGTCAGCATGGTGCTCGCCAGAAACACCAGGCTGGAACGATGAGAAGTGACGCTGGACATGGGCACGCTCCGCTAAAGCTAATATTTTGCTTTTGTGCAGTGTGCTACTGGGTCGCGCTTAAAGCAAATTCTTTGTGTTAAGGTTTTGGCATGGCGATAAAAGAAGGCCTCCGCCCGGGGGGCCGTAGTGCCCGGGTACAAGAATCGGTTCATTCGGCGGTGCGCCAGCTACTGCAAGAGCAAGAGCGCGCCAGCGTGACAGTACCGCAAATTGCCACACGGGCCGGGGTCACGCCGTCGACCATCTACCGGCGCTGGGGCGACCTCGCAGCCCTGCTCGCCGACGTCGCCCTGGCCCGCATGCGCCCCGACAGCGAGCCCGCCAACACCGGCAGCCTGCGCAGCGACCTGCAAGCCTGGGCAGAGCAGTACCTGGACGAGATGAGTTCGGAACCGGGGCGCACGATGATGCGCGATGTGCAGTGCAGCCAGACGCCGGGGTACTGCGTGACGATTCTGGGGGGACAGTTGCAGGTGATCCTGGACCGTTACCAAGGCAGCGGCCAGGCATTGCCCAGCGTGGATCGACTGATCAATCTGCTGGCGGCGCCGACGGTGTTTCGGATTCTGTTTGACGCAACGCCGATGCGGGTTGAGGAGTTGCATGAGCTGATTGAGATTGCCCTGCACACCTGACCCAACTGTGTGTATGCGGGCTTATGTGGGAGCGGGCAAGCCCGCTCCCACACAGGCCCGTACATCTTTAGACCTGGCTTAGGTACGCATCCCACGCCCGCTCACCAGCAGCCGTGCGCAGCCCAGATACAACACCACCGTCGCCACGATCATAAAGGTGATCGCCACGCTGATCTTGATATCCGACACGCCCAGGATCCCGTAGCGGAAGGCATTGACCATATGCAGCACCGGGTTGGCCAGCGACACGGTCTGCCAGAACGGCGGCAGCAGGGTAATCGAGTAGAACACGCCGCCCAGGTAGGTCAGCGGGGTCAGCACAAAGGTCGGGATGATCGAGATGTCATCGAAGTTGCGCGCAAACACGGCGTTGATAAAGCCCAGCAGCGAGAAGATTGTCGCCGTGAGCACCACCACCAGGATGGTCACCCCCAGGTGATGCACCTGCAGGTCGGTGAAGAACATCGACAGCACCGTCACAATCGCCCCGACCATCAAGCCACGCAGCACGCCGCCCAGGGTGTAGCCGATCAGGATGGTGTGTGGCGACACCGGCGAAACCATCAATTCCTCAATGGAACGCTGGAACTTGCTGCCAAAGAAACTCGACACCACGTTGCCGTAGGAGTTGGTGATCACCGACATCATGATCAGCCCCGGCACGATGTACTCCATATAGGTGAAGCCACCCATATCGCCAATCTGCCGGCCGATCAGGTTCCCGAAGATCACGAAGTACAGAACCATGGTGATCGCTGGCGGTAGCAGGGTCTGCGGCCAGATGCGCATAAAGCGCTTCACTTCGCGGTAGACGATGGTGTTGAGCGCTACCAGATTGGGTTGGAACTCGGAATTCATACCGCCACCTTCGCCAGATTCTTCTCCACCAGGGACACGAACAACTCCTCCAGGCGATTGGTTTTGTTGCGCAGGCTCTGCACTTCAATGTTCTGCAAGGCCAGTTGGCTGAACAGCGCGGTGATGCCCACGGTTTTATCGACCTGCACTTCCAGGGTATGGCTGTCCACCAGGCGGTTGGGGTAGCCGATCAACGCAGGGGGCGCGGACAGGTTGTTTTTCAGGTCAAGCAGGAACGTCTCTACATGCAACTGGCCCAGCAAGTTACGCATGCTGGTGTTCTCGACAATGGTGCCGTGGTCGATGATGCCAATGTTGCGGCACAGCTGTTCAGCCTCTTCCAGGTAATGGGTGGTGAGGATGATGGTGATGCCTTTCTGGTTCAGCTCGGTGAGGAAGGTCCACATTGAGCGACGCAATTCGATGTCCACGCCGGCCGTCGGTTCGTCGAGGATCAGCAGGCGCGGCTCATGCACCAGGGCGCGGGCGATCATCAGGCGCCGCTTCATGCCGCCGGACAAGGAACGTGATGGCACGTCGCGCTTGTCCCACAACCCCAGCTGGGTCAGGTACTGCTCGGCGCGCTCCTTGGCGATTTTCGGCGGGATGCCGTAGTAACCGGCCTGGGTCACGACGATATCAAAGGTCTTTTCAAACTGGTTGAAATTGAACTCTTGGGGCACCACACCAATGCAGCGCTTGAGCGCGGCCGGGGATTTATCCAGGTCATGGCCAAAGATATTCACCGTGCCACTGGTCTTGTTGACCAGGGTCGACAGAATACCGATGGTGGTGGATTTGCCGGCACCATTGGGGCCGAGCAATGCGAAGAAATCACCTTCGGCGACATCCAGATCAATACCACTCAGGGCCTGGAAACCGTTGCCGTAGGTTTTGGTTAGCTGCCGGATGGACAGAGCGGAACTCATATCGGATTACGCACCAAGGAAGGGAATAGAAGAAATAGATAAGGGCGCGCCACACCTAATACAACCGCAGCGCACGGCAAGCATGGTGCTTGCCTGCGCCGCACAAGTACAGTCACCTGTATTAATAGTCAGTATTAAGTCAACGCGGTCATTACCGCTTTTTGATAGGCCGGACGTTGCTGCAAACGCCGGTACCACGCCTCTAGATTGGGCATCGCCGGGCGTTCGATCGGCATCTCGAACCAGGCATAAATAAAGCTGCCCAGGGGAATATCACCCATGCCGATCTCGTTGCCGGACAGGTAGGGCTGCTCAGCCAGGGCCTGGTCCACGGTTTTCAACACCTCGATACAGGCATTGCGCCCGGCATGGATGCTGCCCCAGTCCTGCCGCTCGGCCGGCGTGCGCAAAATGCCCCAGAACACCGTTTTGAACGGTTCGGCAAAGGTCGAGGTGGTCCAGTCCATCCACTTCTCGGCATTGGCCCGCGCCTGCAGATCGGCGGGGTACCAGCTCGAAGCCTGTTTGGCGCAGAGGTAACGCACGATGGTGTTGGATTCCCACAACACAAACTCGCCGTCCTCGATCATCGGCACCCGGCCATTGGGATTCAATGCCCGGTACTGCGGTGTATCGACCACACCAAAGGCCCCGCCCGCATCAATTGCCTCATAGTCCAGGCCGAGTTCCTCGGCGCACCACAGTGCTTTCCTGACGTTTGACGAATTTTTACGACCCCAGATCTTCAGCATGACCGCCTCCCAGTGGATGAATGCCGGAGCAGCATACGCCGGTTCAGCCGCGACTCAAATCGCTCTGCATATCACCTAACAATTGCGGCGAATGCTCGCCAAACAGGTGCGGGTAACATTTTTCCAGGTGGGCAAAGAAGAATTCCTCGGGCACCTCGGCAAATTGCCCATGGTCCACCACATACTCCATGGAGCGCTGGCCCTGGCGGTTGAACGGGTGGAAAACGCTGTCGTTGATTCCGTCGAAATCCAGGGGCGGCACATCGAACAATTCGCACAATTGCTGGTTGAACGCCGGGGTCGCCTTGACCCAGCGCCCATCCAGATACAACTCCGTGTAGCCATGCATGGCAAACACATCACTCTTGAGCAACTCGATCAGGCGCGGGGTCGACAGATGGTTGCGCACATCGGCCAGGCCAATGCGCGACGCTATGCCGCAATGCCGGGCGCACGCCGCCAGCAGGGTGGCCTTGGGCACGCAATAGCTCTGCCCGGCAGCCAGGGCGTAGCTACCACGCAGGGTTTGCGGATCGCGGCTGAAGGTGTAAGGGTTGTAGCGTACCGCTTCGCGCACGGCGTAATACAGACTGACTGCCTGGTCACGGGGATCACGGCTCGAACCGCGATGTTTTTCGGCGAACTCCACCACCGTGGGGTGGTCACTATCGATGAAGCGGCTGGGACTCAAGTACGCATTCATGGGGATTTTCTCCGAGGCGAGCCTGGAGTCTAACCACAGGCCCGACCGAAGGTTAACGACGATTCGGCCAAATGTCGGCGCCTGCTGCCTGTGACTGTCGAGCACTTCCCGCCACACCACGTAACACCCTCAGGCACCGCTTTTCCGGATGCCGGCTAAGCTCTGAGGGTGCTTCTGCCCCTGGTTTCACGGAGGATTGAATATGCTGTTGTTGTGGATACTGGTTCTGGTGCTCGGCATTGCCTACCTGGCACACCGTCGTACCGCGCCCCTGCCCGCCCTGGGCGTGGTCGCCGTCTACCTGTTGGCGATGGGCGCCTTCAGCCACGCACCGGGCTGGTTGCTGCTGGTGTTCTGGGTGCTGCTCGCGGTAGTCGCCGCCCCCCTGCTGCTGCCCGACCTGCGTCGCCAGTATTTCACCGCCCCGCTGTTCAACTGGTTCCAGAAAGTATTGCCGCCGATGTCCGAGACCGAGCGCGATGCCATCGACGCCGGGACCGTGTGGTGGGACGGCGAACTGTTCAGCGGCCGCCCCGACTGGGACAAGCTGCTGGCCTACCCCAAGGTGCAGTTGACCGAAGAAGAACAGGCTTTTATCGACGGCCCCACCGAGGAGCTGTGCGCGATGGTCACCGATTGGGAAATCGGCCAGGCCATGGACCTGCCGGCAGCGGCCTGGGACCATATCAAGCAACACGGTTTCTTCGCCCTGATCATCCCCAAGGAGTTCGGTGGCAAGGGCTTTTCCGCCTACGCCCACTCCCAGGTGGCAATGAAACTGGCGACCCGCAGCGGCGACCTCGCCTCCACCGTCATGGTCCCCAACTCCCTCGGCCCGGCCGAGCTGCTGCTGCACTACGGTACCGACGAGCAACGCAACCACTACCTGCCGCGCCTGGCCCGTGGCGATGACATCCCGTGCTTTGCCCTGACCGGCCCGCTGGCCGGCTCCGATGCCGGCGCGATGCCCGACACCGGGGTGATCTGCAAGGGCGAATGGCAAGGCAAGGAAACCCTTGGCCTGCGCCTGAACTGGGAAAAACGCTATATCACCCTGGGCCCGGTCGCGACCCTACTGGGCCTGGCCTTCAAGGCCTATGACCCGGACCATCTGCTGGGCGAGGAAGAAGACCTGGGCATCAGCCTGGCGCTGATCCCCACCGACACCCCCGGCGTGGAAATCGGGCGCCGTCATCTGCCCCTCGGCGCGGCATTCATGAACGGCCCCAACTCCGGCAAGGATGTGTTCATTCCCCTGGACTTCCTCATCGGTGGCCAGGAAATGCTCGGCAAGGGCTGGATGATGCTGATGAACTGCCTGTCGGTCGGCCGTTCGATCTCCCTGCCGGCGGTGGGCACCGGTGCAGCCAAGTTCACCAGCCTGGTGACCGGTCAGTACGCCCAGGTGCGCGAGCAGTTCAACGTACCGCTGTCCGCCTTCGAGGGCATCCAGGAAGCCCTGGCCCGTATCGGCGGGAATGCCTGGTTGATGGACAGTGCGCGGATGCTCACCGCCAATGCGGTCGACCTGGGGGAAAAACCCTCGGTGCTCTCGGCGATCCTCAAGTACCACCTGACCGAGCGCGGCCGCGAGTGCATCAGCCACGCCATGGACGTGCACGGCGGCAAGGGCATCATCATGGGCCCCAACAACTACCTGGGCCGCAGCTGGCAGGGGGCGCCGATCTTCATCACCGTGGAAGGGGCGAATATCCTTTCGCGCAACCTGATGATCTTCGGCCAGGGGGCGATTCGCTGCCATCCATTCGTCCTCAAGGAAATGGCCCTCGCCGGTCGTGAAGATCGCGACCAGGCACTCAAGGAGTTCGATGGGCTGTTGCTGCAACATATCGGTTTTGCGGTGAGCAACGCCGCCAGCACCCTGGTGTTGAACCTGGGCCTGGGCCACTTCGAAAAAGCCCCGGGCAACCGCTTGAGCCAGGGTTACTTCCGCGCCCTCAACCGCCAGGCCGCCGCTTTCGCCCTGCTGGCAGACCTGAGCATGATGCTGCTGGGTGGTGAGCTGAAGCGTCGTGAACGCCTGTCGGCACGGCTGGGGGATGTACTCAGCCATATGTACCTGGCCTCGGCGGCGCTCAAGCGCTACCACGACCTCGACTCCCCAGATCATCTGGAACCGCTGTTTGCCTGGGCCATGGAAGAAAGCCTTGGCCAATCGGAACGCGCGCTGGATGAGTTACTTAGCAACTTCCCCAACAAAGTGCTGGGCTGCCTGTTGCGGGTCATCGTGTTCCCATTCGGGCGTTGCCATAAAGGCCCGTCCGATGCACTGGACGCTGAAGTCGCCGCAGTGATTGGCCGAGCCAAGGGCGACCCGACCCTGGAAGAACTGCTGGCTGGCTGCTATCGCCCGCAATCGGCGGAAGATCCGGTCGGCGCGTTGCAACACGCCTATGACCTACTCGGTGCCAGCCATCCGCTGCAAAAGAAACTCCACAGCGCCCTCAAAAGTGGCCAGGTCAAGCCGCGCGCTGGGGAACATGCCATCGACGCCGCACTGGAAGCTGGCGTGCTGCAACCGGCTGAAGCGCAGACCCTGCGCGACGCGGAAGCGGCGCGGCGCAAGGTGATCGACGTGGATGACTTCAGCAAAGAGGAGCTGGCTCAGGCGCCCGGCAGAGTCCGCTGAGACCAACCGTCATATAAAAACGGGCGCGAGAGCTATATACTCTCGCGCCCGTTTTTGCTTTTGAGGACTTACTCTCGTGTCCAACGTCGTTGCCGATCATCTCGTCTTGCTCGACCACCTGCGCAGCATCCTGGTTGCCGTCGGCGAAGCCGAACAGGTTCCCGAGGAAAGTCACGCGCTGTTCCTGGAACGCTTTGATGAACTGCGGGCCCTGCTGCCCATCGACCCGATCGAAAGCCAATACCTGGGCCAGGACATGATGAGCCAGGTCATCCTGCGCTACCCGCAGATTGCCCATCTGGTACCGCGCGACCTGTTGTGGTTCTTCGGTGGTGACTGCCTGCACTTCATGCCCGACGATGAACTGGACCTGTACCAGGCCCTGGAAGAACGTCGTTTCGAAGCCGAACAGAACGACGAACCGTTCGACTGGAACCAGGAAAAGCAATTGCTGGCCATGTCCAACGACCAGCCCAAGCACTGATCTCAAAAGCACCAAAGATCCAAATGTGGGAGCGGGCTTGCCCGCGATAGCGGTGTATCAGTCAACCAATGTATCGACTGACACTCAGCCATCGCGGGCAAGCCCGCTCCCACACTAACCTGCTCCACATTCTCGATCGCGCACCTACCGCCGACGCAATGTAGGCTCCTTAGCCATGCACTCCACCAGATAATCAATAAACACCCGCAACTTCGGCGGCAGGTAGCGTGTGGGCGAATGCAGCAACCAGGCATCCCCATGGTACGAGGCAATGAAATCCCATTGCGCCAGGACCTGCACCAACCGCCCCTCCTCCAAGGCATGCCGCGCGGTGAAGTACGGCAAGCTGCCAATCCCTACATCCTGCAACACCGCATCCAGCCGCACCCCCGTGTGATTGGCCGCATACCGCCCGCGTACCCCCACCGTCACTGTTTTGCCCGCCTGGCGGAATTTCCAGCGCGCATCCCCCGGCGTTTCGCCCAGGTAGATGCAACTGTGCCCCAGCAAATCATGGGGATGCAGCGGCGTACCGTGGGCGGCCAGATACTGTGGCGTGGCACACAATAAATGCTCAATCGGTAATAACTGGCGCCCTACCAACCCCGGTGGCGGGCTATCGGTGATGCGGATGCTCAGGTCGACATTGTCATCAATCAAATCCACCTGCCGATCTTCGAGGATCAACTGCACATCGACCTTGGGATAACGCCGCAAGAACTCTGGCATATGCGGATGCACCACAAACCGCCCGACCGCCTTGGGCACACTGACCCGCACCAGTCCTTCGGCTTCGTGGGTGTACTGACCGCTGATTTCCATCACCGAGCGCGCCGCGCTGACAATTTCCTGGCAGCGTTTGAAAACCTCTTCGCCACCTTCGCTCAAGCGCAATTTGCGTGTGGTGCGCTGCAGCAGCCGCGTGGCCAGGGCCTGTTCCAGGCGCGAGATGCTGCGACTCACCGCCGATGGCGACGCCCCCAGTTGGCGCGCCGCCTCGGAGAAGCTGCCGGTTTCCACCACCTTGACGAAAATCGCCATTTCGCCCAGCAGCGGCAAAGGAAGATTGATGCTCATGACGCACAAGTCCATTGAGATTTCAGCGGATTATCACCCATTGGCGCACTACTTATACTGCTGTTTAGAACCCTGATGCGGATGTAGACGATGACCCAGCGCCTGTTTTTTACCCATGACCACCTGGTTGCCGATGTTGATGTGCTGGAGTGCACGCCGTTTGAGCAGCAGTTTGCGGTGGTGCTGCACTCCACCATTTTCCACCCCCAGGGTGGCGGCCAGCCTTTTGATACGGGGTGGCTGGGAGACAGCAACGTGTTGAAAGTGGTGCAGGAAGCCGAGCGCATCGTGCACTACGTGGACCAGCCCGTCGCACTCGGGCTCCAGCAAGCGCGGGTCGACGGCGAGCGCCGCGCCCTGCATACACGCCTGCATTCGGCAGGGCATCTGATTGGCAACGCCGGTGAGACCCTGGGCTGGATGCCGATCAAGGCCCACCACTGGCCAGGCGAAGGCAAGATCAGTTTTATCCGTGGGGAGTTCGCCCAGAACATGGAGGCCGATGCCCTGCAACAACAGGTCAACCAATGGATCGCCGCAGATTTACCGCGCCAAATGACGCTGCAAAGCGGCTCCCGGGAAGTAGGTTTTGGTGATCTGCCGCCCTACGCCTGCGGCGGCACTCACGTACAGGCCCTCGCCCAGGTCGGCCAGGTCACGATCCTCGGCCTGTCGGAGAAAAAGGGCACGTTGTCGGTGCGCTACAGCCTCGACTGACAGATTGATGGCAGGCGGCGTTTTATTATTGAGATAGGACATCACCGCGCAAGGGGCTCCCCTGGAGCTTGTGGGTGATGCTAGTGTGTGAAAATGTTTCCGACATAAAAATCGGAGACCTCCTACTCACCACCTGCAAAGGAATGCCCCCAGCAATGGACTTCTCCCTCAAGCACCTGGCCGCCGCCACCCTGATGGTCGCCAGCCTGTCCGCCGTTACCGCACCAGCGTTCGCCAATATCACCCCGCAACAGAGCGCGACCATCCTCAAGACGTTCAATGACGCCTCGATCAAGGACTTCCGCACCTTCCTCGGCAGCCTGGCCACAAGTGAACTGGGCAAAACCGCCGACTTGGGCCCGGCAATCAGTGCTTTTCTCGATAACAAGCGCCTGTCCGCCGAACAGCAAAACGAAATTCATCGCCTGCTGGGCCTCTACACCCGAGTGAAATACGGCACGGCGGCTACCGAGACCCTGCGCGAGCTGGTGGCCATACCGACCTTCCAGGTAGAAGGCGTAGCCCAGCACGACAACCCTGAATTCATCAAGATCGCCGACAAGATCAAAAGCCTGGCCCAGGCGTTCAACCTGAAGTTCCGCAATATCGACAACCGCGTCTACGAAATATCCCTGGAAGGTGCCGGCGACGAAGTTGTGGGCATCCACGCCCACGCCGACGTGGTGCCGGTGACCCCGGAAAACTGGGTACTGGCCGATGGCACCCGCCTCGACCCGTTCAAGGTCACGCTGATTGGCGACCGCATGTACGGCCGCGGCACCGAGGATGACAAGAACGGCATCGTGGTGACGCTGTATGCGATGAAAGTGATCAAGGAAGAAAACCTGCCCCTGGCACGCAACTTCAAGCTGCTGGTGGACACCACCGAAGAAACCACCGGCGACGCCATTCCCTACTACTTCGAACACAACCCGACGCCCAACTACAACCTCGCGCTGGACGGCGGCTACCCGGTCGTCATCGCCGAAAAGGGTTATGGCACGGTCATGGCCACCTTTGCCAAGCGCAAAGCCGACGGCAAAGGCGCCGAAATCATTGCCATGACCGGCGGCCTGGCGACCAACCAGATTCCTTCGGCATCGGTGGCCACGTTGCGCAGCGACAGCCCAGCCGAACTGGCTGCCAGCCTGCAACAGGCCGGGAGTGAATTCGCCAAGGCCAATGGTGGCGATTTCACAGTAGATGCCAAGGTCGTCGACAAAGACGTCAAGCTGACCGTCACCGGGGTATCGGCGCACTCTTCCGAACCCGAATCGGGCATCAACCCGGTGGCGCGGATGCTGGTCTTTATCAACAGCCTGGACGGCAAGGTTGCGTTCAAACACAACGAGATTACTGACGCTGCCCGCTATGCCGCCGATAACTGGGGCCTGGATTACCTGGGTGGCAAATTGGGTGTGGGCTTTGCCGATACGTTCATGGGGCCACTGACCACCTCGCCGACCTTTGTCGGCATGGACGAAAAAGCCTTCAAGCTGGCGGTCAACCTGCGGGTGCCAAAAGGTAAATCCCCAGAAACGCTCAAGAAAGAGATCGCTGACAAGCTGAGCGCCTGGAGCCAAAAGACCCATATTGCGCCAGCCTTCGACTACTCGGTCGCCGCGCCGATGTACCGTAACCCCGAGGGTGAATGGGTCAAGGCGCTGCTGGCCGTGGCCACGGAAAACCTGGGCATGAAGCCTGAGTACGGGACTTCGGCTGGCGCAACCTCGGTGCATGACCTGCCCAATGGCGTGCAATTCGGCCTGGCCCGCCCCGAGGTCAAATACACCGGGCACACCGACAACGAGTTCAAGACCACCGAGCAGTTCCTGCTGGACCTGCAGATCGTGAC
Source organism: Pseudomonas sp. WS 5412 (assembly GCF_012985615.1). Classification (NCBI taxonomy): domain Bacteria; kingdom Pseudomonadati; phylum Pseudomonadota; class Gammaproteobacteria; order Pseudomonadales; family Pseudomonadaceae; genus Pseudomonas; species Pseudomonas sp. WS 5412. Next base: position 55,735 of record NZ_JAARMB010000009.1, on the reverse strand, counting down.
GGAAATGATGGGCCGTATCGGGCAGTTGCCGAAACTCTGACCCAGCACCTGGACCCGCTTGTGCGGCGGGTCCATTTGCGCAGGCTTGAATTGCAGACAAACAAAAACGCCGCTCATCACTGAGCGGCGTTTTTGTTGAATATGGAGCGGGAAACGAGACTCGAACTCGCGACCCCGACCTTGGCAAGGTCGTGCTCTACCAACTGAGCTATTCCCGCAAATGGCGTCCCCTAGGGGACTCGAACCCCTGTTACCGCCGTGAAAGGGCGGTGTCCTAGGCCACTAGACGAAGGGGACACGCTAACTGAAACACATGGTGTGTGTTCCAGTGCCCAGAGGCCTTGTCCGAAGACTTGGTCCTGGTTTCACTCAGTGCCGCCCGAAAGCCACACTGTTTAAAAATGGAGCGGGAAACGAGACTCGAACTCGCGACCCCGACCTTGGCAAGGTCGTGCTCTACCAACTGAGCTATTCCCGCAATGGCGTCCCCTAGGGGACTCGAACCCCTGTTACCGCCGTGAAAGGGCGGTGTCCTAGGCCACTAGACGAAGGGGACACACGTACAACATTCACTCCCTACCGCGTTTCGCTGTGTGCTTTACGCTGTAAGTGGCGCGCATTCTATGGATGGATTGAAAGGTCGTCAACCCCCAAGGATAAATTTATTTAAATCAATGACTTCGCCCCGCTTTACCGCCACTGTCGGAGTTTCTCGCCGTCCAGGCTTTGGCGCCTATATTCTGGCGCCCGACAAGACGTTATAGTCCTGACCCGCGAATGGTGGCAATGTGCATCTATTCAGAGTTACCTACATATACAGATGAAAGCACTGACTCATCTCGTCGAAGAGTCCTATCCGCCGCAAGCGCCAATCACTACACTTCAACGCACATCCTACAAAGAGGTCACACCGGTGACACCACTCATGATCACCCTGCTGGTAATAGCCGGGATCGTAATACTGATCGCCATTGGCTACATGAACCACGTGGTGGAAAACAACAAACTGGAAAAAGCCCGGGCCCAGATTGAGCTCAATGATCGGCTGCGCCGCTGTGGCGAGATCACCGAGACGTTCCCCGGCCAACTGATGACGCCGCAGCTCAAACTGCTGCTGACCCGCCTGGAACTGAACGTCAACCAACGCATGCTCCACCTCAACAAATCCAGCAGCACCATCAAGGCCCGTATTGCCGAGTTGGAAGCACTGGTGGGCCAGGGCGAGTCGATCCCGGTGAACAACCCTCCAGGGCCGATCCAGACCGAGGCCAAGGCCAAGGATGTACGCTTCCTGCTCGAAGCCCTGCACGGCCAGGTCACCCGCGCCGCCCAGGACGGCTTTTTGCCCACCAACGAGGCCAAGCACTGGATCCGCGAAATCCGTCACCTGCTGGTGCTGCTGCACATCGAGTTCTTCAACAATCTTGGCCAACACGCGCTGCAACAGGCGCAGCCCGGCCAGGCGCGCCTGGCGTTCGAGCGCGGCGTGCAATACCTGCGCAAGCAGCCTGAACCGGCCACCTACAGCCAGCACCTGCAACTGCTGGAAAAACAATTGGCGCGTGCCAACTCCATGGTGCTGACCAACAGCCAGCAAACCGCCGAAGAGACCAATGAGCTGACCGCAGGCTTGAAAGCCGATGACGCTGATGCCGAGTGGAAAAAGAAAGTCATCTACGACTGATCCTCTCCTGCCTTGATTCGCCGGGTGCATGCTTTGCACCCGGAGCCATCATCCTGCCTCTACCCCTCGCTGCAATAACTCGCGTACAAAAGTGCACTTCATTCCGTAAACGAAAGAGGCCTTCATGCCAAGTGTCATCATTGATGGTCAGCCCCTGCACTACGTGGACCAGGGCGCGGGCCCTGCTGTCCTGCTCGGCCAGAGCTACCTGTGGGACCAGCACATGTGGGCACCGCAGATCGCCGCCCTGTCGCAACAGTACCGAGTGATCGTGCCAGAGCTGTGGGGTCACGGTGAGTCTGGCCCGCTACCGGCACAGACCCGCACCCTGGACGACCTGGCACGCCAGGCCCTGGCCTTGCTGGACCATCTGGAGATTGCCCAGGTCAACCTGGTGGGTTTATCCGTCGGCGGCATGTGGGCTGCGCCGCTGGCGTTGCTGGCGCCCGAGCGGGTCAACAGCCTGGTATTGATGGATACCTATCTGGGCGCAGAGCCTGAGGCCACCCGCGAACAGTATTTCGCACTGCTCGGCGCAATCGAGGCCGCGGGTGCTATTCCAGATGCCCTGCTGGATATCATCGTGCCGATCTTCTTCCGCCCCGGCATCGACCACGACTCTGCGCTGTATCAGGACTTCCGCCAGTCCCTGCGCGACTTCCCCAAGGATCGCCTGCTGCAAAGCATCGTGCCCCTGGGTCGCCTGATTTTCGGTCGTGGGGATGCGCTGGAAGGCTTATCCCGCCTGAATGCTGATACGACTCTGGTGATGTGTGGCAACGAGGACCAGCCGCGCCCACCCGCAGAAGCGCAGGAAATGGCCGATCTGATCGGCTGCGATCTGGTATTGATCCCGGACGCAGGGCATATCTCCAGCCGGGAAAATCCTGATTTCGTCAATGAGGCACTGCTGACCTTTTTGGCCAATCACGCCTGATCACACCTTGAGTATCTTCAACGTAGATGAGATGCCGAGGCACGCAGCTACACTCCCCCCTGTGGGAGCGGGCTCGCCCGCGATGGCGCCCGTGAGTACACCTCAGGGTGTCAGCTCCCCCAGGGAACTCGTTCCGGCCCTGAATATGATCACAGCCGGAAATGCCCCACCATCCCCTTGAGTTCCGCCCCCAGTTGCGCCAACTCGATACTCGATGCCGCATTACCCTGCATGCTCAGCGCCGATTGATCGGCGCTGGCGCGGATACTGGTGACGCTGCGGTTGATTTCTTCGGCCACCGAGCTCTGCTGCTCGGCCGCGGCCGCGATCTGCTGGTTCATCTGCTGGATCAGCGACACCGCCGCGGCAATGCTGCCCAACGCACTTTCGGTTTCCAGGGCATCGCTGACAGCCAGCTTCACCAGCTCGCCGCTGTGCTGGATATCCCGCACTGAAGACTGCGCCGCGCTGCGCAAGGTGCTGACCAGACGTTCGATTTCCTCCGTCGATTGCTGGGTGCGCCTGGCCAGGGCGCGCACCTCATCGGCGACCACCGCAAAGCCGCGCCCTTGCTCCCCGGCGCGTGCCGCCTCGATGGCGGCGTTGAGCGCCAGCAGGTTGGTCTGCTCGGCAACACTTTTGATCACCTCCAACACGCTGCCGATATTCTGGATTTCGGCGCTCAGGCTTTCGATGCTGGTGCTGGCAGAGGTCGCCGAACTGGCCAGCAGCTCGATGCGCTGCAGGCTCTGGCGTACCACCTGCTGGCCAGTGTCGACCTTGTCGTCGGCGGTCTGCGCCGCTTGTGCGGCCTGCTCGGCATTGCGTGCCACATCGTGCACCGTGGCGGCCATCTGGTTCATGGCGGTGGCGACTTGCTCGGTTTCTTCTTTCTGGCTACTGACTTCGAGATTGGTCTGCTCGGCCCCCCTGGACAATGACTGGGCCGAGCTGGCCAATTGTTCAATCCCCGCCTGCAGCCCGCTGACCATATTGCTCAGGCCCCCGCCCATCTGCTGCATCGCCTGCATCAACTGGCCCATCTCGTCCTGTCGGCTCACCTCCATGCGCCCGCTGAGATCCCCGGCCGCAATCTGCCGGGCCACGGCAATCACGCTGCGCAGCGGCATCACGATCAGCCGGGTAATCAGCCACGCGGCAATCACCCCGACCAATAAGGCCAGGGCCGATGACACAATGATCAGCAAGCTGCTCTTGGCCAACTGCGCCTGCATCGACTGGTCCTGCGCGGCATAGGCCTGGTTGACCTGCGCCACCACTTGCGCGGCCCGCTCATGCAACTGTTGGTAGACGATTTTTTCCTGGGCCAGCAGGCCGGTGTATTCGGTGAGTTTTTCGCTGAAGGCTCCGATATGCCCGACCACTTCATTGAGCACGGTCTGATAGCCAGGATCCTTGACCAGGGCCTGCAGTTGCCCGGCCTGGGCCAGGGCCTGATCGGCCTGCTCGATGTGGCCTTGCCCGGCACTGTCCGCGTCGCCCTTGCGGCTCTGATCCAGGCGCACATGGGCTTCGTTCATGGCCTGCAACATCAAGCGCGAAACCTGCCCCACCTGCCCGGCCTGCTCGATAAACTCGGCGCCCTCTTTGCCTTGGCTTTCCTTGAGGTTATAGGCCCCATCGTCGGCCAGGCCGGCCTGCAATACATCGAGGTTGTTGGCGACACTGGACACCGACCAACTGGCCATTTCCAGCGCCAGGTCCTTGGCCTGGGTCAGCTCGACAAATTCGTCAAATGCCTTGCGATAGGCGCCCAGCGCCTGCTCGACCTCGCTCATGTTGAGCGCCTGGGCTTCGGCCACCAGGCTATCCACCCGTTGGTGCAGGACCTCGACCGAGTCGGCATCGCTGCGCAATGCATACTCCTGCTCAATCAAACGCACATTCAGCAGCCCCTCATTGAGCGAAGACATGCCCTTGAGCCCCACAAAACGCTGACCAACGGTTTGCAGGGACCACACGCCAATCGCCGCCACCAGGGCCGTCAACAGCAGTACCAGGGCAAACCCCAGCCCCAGCTTCCTGGCCAGCCCAAGGTTGGCAAATCGTCGTTGCACGGCCGAAATCATTGCGCAAAGTCCTCTTGGGGTGGCGAACGCCAGCAAGTCCAGTATTCGTACAACGAGATTCGCAATCCCGGGCCCTGCAACACAAGACGTTGGCGCCACAATAATGGCAAAAAGCTACACCTCCGTCGTTTTCAGAATGGTGGAAGTCGATCCTGTGGGGCCCATGGCCTTGAACAATGCCAGGGCCCGATGATCGCAGGCATAGGCCACATTGATCCGCAGCCAGTCAGCGTGCTCGCCGGTCGGGCTGAACAACTCGCCAGAAGACAGCAAGACCCCAAGCTGCCGGGCCCTTGCGTGCACCCTTGAGCCATCCCCTGAACCCGGGCGCGCCCACACAAACATGCCACCTGCGGGCACCGCAAAGACCTCCCACTCTTCATCCTCCAGCACCTGCAAGGTCTTCGCCATCTCCGCGCTCAGCCGTCGGCGCAGGCGCTGTACCCATTTGCGGTAGGTGCCGTTGGTCAGGAGACTGGCCACCATCGCTTCGGCAAAGCGTGAGGTGCCCATACCGGTCAAGGTCTTGAGCTTGAGCAATTGGCTGATGAGGGCCGTGCTGGCGGTGAGATAGCCAACCCGCAGGGCGCTGCTCAGGGTCTTGGAAAAGCTCGAGACATAGATCACCCGATCATCATGGGCCAACGCCGCCAGACGGGTACAGGAAGCATGTTGCAGGTCGCCGTAGACATCCTCCTCGACAATCAGGAAGTCCCGAGTGTGGGCCAGGTGCAACAGACGCTCGGCGACCACCCGCGACAGGCTGGTGCCCGTCGGGTTGTGGTAGAGGCTGTTGATGAACAGGCACTTGGGGCGGTGGCGGGCCAGCAGCGTTTCCAGGGCCTGGATATCCGGGCCGCTGCGGGTTCTGGGCACCTCCAGCAACATGACACCGTGGAAAGCCAACTGACGATACAGGTTGCCGTAGCCAGGGCTCTCGACCACCACCGTGTCGCCGGCCTTGAGCAAGGTGCGGATCAGCAGGTCCTGGGCATGGCTCGCGCCGTGGGTGGTGAGGATCTGCTCGGCAGTGCTGGCCACCTGGATCTGTGTCAGGCGCTTGTGCAATTGCTCACGTAGCGCTGGCAACCCCAGGGGCGTGCTGTAATTGAAAACCCCAGCGGTATCGGTACGGCTGATTTCGCGAATCGCATAGCTGATGTCATCACTTTCACGCCAGGAGTCCGGCAGCCAGCCGCACCCCAGCTTCAATTCTCCCAACTGGTTATCGGTAAAGGCCCCCCACCTGCGTTCTGCCCCCTCATACCACTGGCACTCCGCCAATGGGCTGCTGGCCACCGGTTGCTCGGCGATAACAAACCCCGAACCGGCCCTTGAGGCCAAGACCCCTTCGGCCACCATGCGCTCCAGCGCCTCGATCACACTGGATTGACTGAGCAGGTTGTCCTGGGCCAGTTGCCGGATGGAAGGCAAGCGCGTTCCGGGGCTGACCCCGCTCTCCCGAATCCATGCGGCAATGGCGCTGACAATTTGCTGAACCACCGGTACAAGGGCTTGTCGATTGATCCCTAAATCCATGAGCCACCCCCCTTCAACTGTTTGGCATTTAACTCAAAACAGTTAAGCACAGAAGGCCAGGATCACCCTGCTCATAAATTTATTAAATCATTGATTTTATTGGGTTATTTACCTATTGAAACACAATAGCCCAGGGCATCTTGCCACCTGCGGAAACGCCCCACAGCACTGGAAATCACTTTCTCAGTGGTGCACGGCGACCCGTCCTAAATAGCCGTCGCACCGCCATCCACGGCCAATGCCTGGCCAGTGGTGAACGCGGCGCCATCGCTGCACAGATACAGCACCGCGCTGGCGATTTCCCCGACCGTGCCAATGCGCCCGACCGGGTGCATGGCGGCGGCAAACTCGGCCTTGCGCGGGTCGGCTTCATAGGCACGACGGAACATGTCGGTGTCGATCACCGCCGGGCACACGGCGTTGACGCGGATTTTCTTTTTCGCGTACTCGATGGCTGCCGACTTGGTCAGGCCAATCACCGCATGCTTGGACGCCGCATAAATACTCATCTTCGGCGCAGCCCCCAACCCCGCCACCGATGCGGTATTGACGATCGCCCCACCGCCCTGGGCCAGCAGCAACGGCAGCTGATACTTCATGCACAACCACACGCCCTTGACGTTGACCCCCATGATGGCGTCGAACTCATCCAGGGTGCCATCGGCCAACTTGCCCTGTTCAATCTCGATGCCGGCATTGTTGAACGCATAGTCCAGGCGACCATAGCTGTTCAGCACTTGCTGCATCAGTTGCTGCACATCTGCCTCCAGGGTGACGTTGCAGCGCACGAACAACGCCTCGCCGCCCGCCTCGCGGATCAACGCGACGGTGCCCTCGCCGCCCGCCACATCCAGGTCGGCGACCACGACCTTCAGGCCTTCGTTGGCGAATGCCAGCGCCGTGGCGCGGCCGATACCGTTGGCAGCGCCGGTGACCAGGGCGACCTGGCCGGAAAACGTCATGCTCATTGCTTATATCCTTGGATGAATGCCCGTGGGCCCAGCATAGCCAGGGCCAGGCGCCACGCGTCAGCACTATCAGAGGGCCGGTTGAGCGCCCATGCACGGCAGTGATAAGCCTGCCGGGCCCACTATCAACCCAGCCTATCGCCGGGCATTCGCAGGTATCGGCCGACCTTGCTCCTGGCGCCTGGAAGGTCTATCACTTGAGGTCCATTTATCCAGAGTCCTTGCCATGACTGCCCAGACCAACCGCCAATTCCTGCTTGCCAAACGCCCGGTCGGTGCGGCCACGCGGGACACCTTCACCTACCAGGAAGTGCCAGTGGGCAACCTGGCGGACGGCCAGGTGCTGGTGCGCAACGAATACCTGTCCCTCGACCCGGCCATGCGTGGCTGGATGAATGAAGGCAAGTCCTACATCCCGCCGGTCGCCATCGGCGAAGTAATGCGCGCCTTGGGCGTAGGCCAGGTCATCGCCTCGAACACACCGAAATTCGCGGTCGGGGACTACGTGAATGGCGCCCTGGGTGTACAGGATTACTTCCTCGGCGAGCCGCGCGGTTTCTATAAGGTCGATCCGAAACTGGCGCCGCTGCCGCGCTATCTGTCGGCGCTGGGCATGACCGGCATGACCGCCTACTTTGCCCTGCTCGACACCGGCGCGCCCAAGGCCGGCGATACCGTAGTGATTTCCGGCGCCGCCGGGGCGGTGGGCAGCATTGCCGGGCAGATCGCCAAGATCAAAGGCTGCCGCGTGGTAGGGATTGCTGGCGGCGCCGACAAGTGCAAGTTTTTGCTGGAGGAACTGGGGTTCGACGCGGCCATCGACTACAAGCACGAAGACGTGCCGGCGGCCCTCAAGCGCGAATGCCCAAAAGGCGTGGACGTGTATTTCGATAACGTCGGCGGCGATATCCTCGACGCCGTGCTCAGCCGCCTCGCGTTGAAGGCGCGGGTGGTGATCTGCGGGGCCATCAGCCAGTACAACAACAAGGAAGCCGTGAAGGGACCGGCCAACTACTTGTCACTGCTGGTCAATCGGGCGCGTATGGAAGGGTTTGTGGTGATGGACCATGCGGCGAACTTTGCCGCCGCCGGGCAGGAAATGGCCGGCTGGATGGCGCAAGGCAAGCTCAAGAGCAAGGAAGATATTGTCGAGGGACTGGAGACGTTCCCTGAAACGCTGATGAAGCTGTTCAACGGCGAGAACTTTGGCAAGTTGGTGCTGAAGGTCAACTGACACCCCACAGCGCCCTTGTGGGATCGGGTGCCAAGCGGCACACCGTAAGCAACTGTGGGAGCTGGCTTGCCTGCGATAGCATCACCTCGGACTGACTGAAAAACCGAGGTGCCTGCATCGCTGGCAAGCCAGCTCCCACATTTTTAGCGCAAAGGCATCAGGCGATTTCGGCAACCACCGCCGCCAGGGCCTTGGCCGGATCGGCCGCCTGGCTGATCGGACGACCGATCACCAAGTAATCAGAACCCGCATCCAGCGCCTGGCGCGGCGTAAGAATCCGCCGCTGATCGTCCTGGGCGCTGCCCGCCGGACGAATCCCCGGGGTCACCAGTTGCAGCGTAGGATGGGCAGTCTTCAACGCCTGGGCCTCCAGCGCCGAACACACCAGGCCATCGAGGCCGGCTTTCTGCGCCAGGGCCGCCAGACGCAGTACTTGCTCCTGGGGCTCGATATCCAGGCCAATACCGGCCAGGTCCTCACGCTCCATGCTGGTCAGCACGGTCACACCGATCAGCAACGGCTTGGGACCGCTGCGCTGATCCAGCACCTCACGGCACGCGGCCATCATGCGCAGGCCGCCGGAACAGTGGACGTTGACCATCCACACGCCCATCTCGGCCGCGGCCTTGACCGCCATCGCGGTGGTGTTGGGGATATCGTGGAATTTCAGGTCGAGGAACACCTCAAAACCCTTGTCACGCAGGGTGCCGACGATTTCTGCGGCACAACTGGTGAACAGCTCCTTGCCGACCTTGACCCGGCAGAGCTTGGGGTCCAACTGGTCAGCCAGCTTCAGTGCGGCGTCACGGGTGGGGTAATCCAGGGCGACGATGATAGGAGTCTGGCAGACGGACATTGGAATGGGCTCTCAGGCAAGTCGAAATCGGCGCGGATTGTAGCGCAAGCAGCAGCTTTGCGGGATCCGATGATCGGTAAATCCTCGGCAAGCGCCTATTTTTCTGGGAGAACCGACTAATATTTCAAAGCAGATACATTCACGACACGCCTGCAACATGCCCCGACAGTAGCCTCGCCCGCAGGTGACGGCAAAAACGTGACTACCCTGGACCTAGCCATTGCCGGCTCCTACAAAGGATCAGCTCACCTTGTCCTCGCGACGAACCTGCGCCTGAGTCGCGCTCCAATCCGTCAACAGGCTATACGCCACCGCCAACAAGGTCGGCCCGATAAACAAGCCGATAAAGCCAAACGCGATCAAGCCACCAAATACCCCCAGCAACACAATCACCAGTGGCAGGTTACCGCCGCGGCTGATCAGGTAGGGCTTGAGCACGTTGTCTACGCCACTGATGATGAATGTGCCCCAGACGCCGAGGAACACCGCGTAGGTGTAATCGCCCTTCCATACCAACCAGGCCGTGGCCGGGATCCAGACCAGGGGCGGGCCCATGGGGATCAGGCTGAGCAGGAAGGTGACGATGCCCAGCACCAGTGCCCCGGGCACGCCGGCAATCAGGAAGCCGATCAGTGCCAGCAATGCCTGGGCGGCGGCGGTGCCGATCACGCCGTTGACCACCCGTTGCACCGTGCCGGCCACCAGGTCGATGTAGTAGCCGGCGCGATCACCGATCAAACGCTCCAGCAGGCGGTGGACGAACATCGCCAGGCGTGGCCCGTCGCGGTAGAAAAAGAATACAAACACCAGGCTGAGGGTCAGTTCGAGGATGCCGCCGCCGATCTGCGCGCTGCGGGCCAGCAGCCAGTTGCCGACCTGTCCCAGGTAGGGCTTGATCGTGACCATCAGGGCCGCGCCCTGCTGGTCGATGCTGTCCCACATGCCCACCAGCCGCTCTCCCACAAACGGGATCGAGCCCAGCCAGGTGGGTGCTTCGGGCAGGCCGTCGACCTGGACGTCCTTGATCAGCGCCACGGCATCGCGCACATGGTCGGCCAGGTTGAAGCCCAGCCACACCAGTGGCACTGCCACCAGCAACATCCAGCCCAAGGTCAGAATCCCCGCTGCCAGGGACTCACGGCCGCCCAGGGCGCGGGTCAACAGGCGCATCAGCGGCCAACTGGCAAACGCCAGCACCGCGCCCCAGAACAGCGCCGACCAGAACGGTGCCATCACCCAGAAACTGGCACCAAACAGCACCAGGAGCAGGATCTGCACCAGCAGGCGATCATTGTTGAGCATGTGCTTTCTCGAAAAGAAGTCTGTTGAGGGAGAGCTTAGGCGAACGGCGCGGGTCCGTTCGCCCTGGAACGATCAGCGGATCACTTGCAGATGCAGGCCCTGGGTCTCGCCAGTAGCGGTTTCCAGGCGCGCCGCACGCACGCCCTTGTCGATCAGGCCCTGGCGCCAGGCTTCAGCGTTGGGTCCGCTCAAACTGACCCGCAAGGTGGTGTCGAGGTTCAATCCACGGGAAATCAGGGTCAACCATGTTGCGTCGGGCTCAGCCCCCAGCAAAGGGAAATCCAGGTCGCCGGTGCTTTTCAGTTCGCGCAGCAGTGTGGCAGAGGTCGGCAGCAATTGCCCCAATGGCGCGCTGGCGTCCATTTGCTCCACATGCAGGTAAGCCCGGCGATTGCCGCGGGTGATGCCGTACAGCGCCACCAGAGAGTTGTCCTGAGGGGCGGCCAGGCGCAGCAAGAGGAATTCCTGCTGGCCATCGGCGCCGACCAGCTTGGCATTGCCCAACACTTCATTGGCCCAGAGGCTGCTTTCGCCACAATCGCGGGCCTGGCACCAGAACAACAACTGCGCGCCCTGTTCTTGCAACGCCTCGCGCGTGGCTTTGAAGGCCGTGCTGGAGCTGTGCTCGGCAGGCAGTTCATAGGTGATGGCGGTTACTTGGCCGCGGGCCGTGGCCTGACCGTCGTAGCGCAACTGGCCGCTGATCTTGCGGATCGCGCCCATGGGGTAGATGCGTTCTTTTTCTTCGGCGGGACGGTAGTCGACAATCTGCGCATCCACCTGACGGGCCACGCTGGGCAGATCCTGGCTTCCCGGTAGATCAGCAGCGAAGACCAACGGGCTGATGCAGCACAGCCCAAGCACACGGATAATTCCCTTGGCACTACTCATCGGATCGGTGCGCCTGGGCCGGTGAATGCCTTCGCGGTATTCGGATTGTTCATGGTTGACTCCCTTTCAATCCGCCCAGCCTCGACAGTTGCCCCCGCCAAGTCAAGGCGCGGTGAAGAACCGATTGAAACAGTCTGCAACAAGAACCGCTCCCGACTCGTCATTCAGGTGCAAATGATGGCCACCTGCAAGGGTGGTGACAGTGAACGGCACCTGCGCAAGCAGCTCGGGATGTTTGGCCAGCATGCCTTCTTGCGCGACCACCAACTGTGCAGGGCACGCCACTCGACGCACAAAGGCCATGGCCTGTTCTTCCGTCAGGCGTATTGGCGAGGCCAGGGTCAGGCGGCTGTCACTGCGCCAGGTGTAGCCGCCCGGCACTGGCATCAAGCCGCGCTGGGCCAGGAGTTCCGCGGCTTCACGGCTGACGGCCACCACGCCTTTCATTCGCGCTTCCACCGCCCGGTCGAGGGTGCCGTACACCGGTTTGCGTTTGTCCTGCAGGTTGATTTGCGCCTGCAGGGCCATGCCCAGGCGCTCGGCGGGGTCCTCGCCGGTGGCGGTCGGCGGGATCACGCCGTCGATCAATGCCAAGTGCGTCACGCGCTCCGGCATGGCCCCGGCCAGCACCGTGGAAACGACTGCCCCCAGGGAGTGGCCAAGTAATGCAAAACGTTTCCAGCCCAGCTGTTCGGCCACTTGCAGCACATCAAACACGTAATCCCACAAGGCGTACCCTGCCCCAGCCGGGCGGTGGGCCGAGTGGCCGTGGCCGGCCATGTCCAGGGCGACAATGCGCAAACCCTGCAGCTTGGGCGCCAGGCGCGCAAAGCTGTTGGCGTTGTCCAGCCAGCCATGCAGGGCGATCACCGGCAGGCCGTCTTCCGGGCCGAACAGATGGGCCGCCAGCTCAATGTGCGGCAGGCTCAGGCGCACCTCTTCGACAGGCGTGGTCATGCGCAACTGCGCTCGCGGGCTTCCCAACGGGTAAACAGGTTCTTGATCAGGGTCGCCGTGTCCTGCGGCCGCTCAAGGGGAAACATGTGGCCGCCGGGCATGGTCAGCATCTCGCCCATGGGCAGGCGTGCGACGCCGCTGGCGTGATGGCGCATCACCACCCGGCTCTGCCGGCCGCGTACTACGGCCAGTGGCACTTTCAATTGGCGGGTCTGGCCGGGGCTGGTGTGTGGCACGCCCCGATAAATGCTGATTTCCGTGGCCGGGTCGAACCGCAGGCGCAGGCGATCGCCGACCTGGTGCAGACCATGTTGCAGGTAGGCCTCCAGGCAGTCCGGGTCAAACCCGCGAAACAGTGTCTTGCCGGAAAAATACTGACGCGCGGCGTCCAGGTCGCTGAACTCTTCGCGCCGGCCCAGGGTGCGGCCAGCCGGGGTCAGGCGGTCGATCAGGCCAAAACGCTTGGCCGCGCGGATCACCCAGCGGTCGGCCAGGGTCAGCACCGGCGAGTCGAGCATCACCACCCCGCGATACAACTGCGGGCAACGCAGGGCCGCGTGCAAATGCAGCACCCCGCCCAATGAGTGGCCGACGCCCCACACCGGCTCCGGCTGCTGCTCCAGGTGGTGGATCAGTTCGTCCACCAGGTTCTGCCAATTGTCATCCACCGGAAACCGCGGGTCGTGGCCGTGCTGCGACAGGTGCGCCACCGCGTACTCCGGGGCCAGGGCATCGAACAATTTGCCGTAGGTCGCCGAAGGAAAGCCATTGGCATGAGTGAAAAACACATGTTGCGACATAACCAACCCATCATCCAAAACAGAATTCGATTGTCCTCACGCCTGGCCGCTACAGCAATGACTGTAACTGCCAGGAATGATGACACTCACGCCACACCTATCGCGCCGGCGGGTTCTCGCCCAGGGGCACCACGGCCATGGTCAGGCGCGACACACAACTGGCCTTGCCCTCGTCACTGGTCAGGCGGATGTCCCAGACATGGGTGGTGCGCCCGATATGGATCGCCCGGGCCACCGCCGTTACCCGCCCGGAACGCAGGCCACGCAGGTGGTTGGCGTTGATTTCCAGGCCCACGCAATAGAACTTGCTGGCGTCGATGCACAGGTAGCTGGCCATGGAGCCGACCGTTTCGGCCAACACCACCGAGGCCCCACCGTGCAGCAAGCCATAGGGTTGATGGGTGCGGTGGTCGATCACCATGCTGGCGGTCAGGGACTGGTCGTCGAAGGTCTCGAAACGGATATCCAGCACTTCACCAATGGTGTTTTTCTGGATGGCATTGAGTTGCTCGATATTGGGGAGGGTGCGCCACAGGCTCATTGCAGTGTCCTTGTTGATTTTATTTGGGTGCTCAATCCTGCCACAGCACTGCCTCGGAACGTGCGCTCCAGGCCTGGAACTGTGGGCCGTAGGTTGACTCGATCACGTTGCGCTTGATCTTCAGGGTCGGTGTCAGAAAGCCGTTTTCCACGGCCCAACTGTCTTTCACCACCACCAGTTGACGCAAGCGCTCATGTTTATCCAGCACCTGGTTGACCTCTTCCAGCAGGCGCTCCAGGCTGCCATGCAAAGATTGCCGGGCCTCGCCGGCGGCCTCCTGCTGGCCCACTGCAGACAGCACGCACAAACCCATCGGCGCGCTCAGGCCATCACCCACCACACACACCTGTTCAATACGCCCGTGCTCCGCCAGGCGGTTTTCGATGGGGGCCGGGGCGACGTACTTGCCCTTGCTGGTCTTGAAGATCTCCTTGAGCCGCCCGGTCAGGCGCAGGCGGCCTTCGGCATCCTGCTCGCCCTTGTCGCCGGTACGCAGGAAGCCGTCTTCGGTGAGGGTCTCGGCAGTCTTCTGCGGGTCCTTGAAGTAACCGAGCATGGTCGCGCCGCTGCGCACCTGGACTTCACCGGCCGGGTCAATGCGCACCTCCACGTCCGGGCACGGCAGGCCGATCCAGCCAATCTTCTGCTGGCCGGGGCGACAGACATGGGAATAACCACAGCTTTCGGTCATGCCATACACCTCCAGCACATCCAGGCCCAGGCGCAGGTACCAGCGTAGCAACGCCTCAGGCACCGGCGCCGCGCCGGACAGGGCCACCCGCACGGCGTCCAGGCCAAGCCCGGCGAGCACCTTGCGCCCGACGCGCTTGCCGATAAATGGCAGGCGCAATAGCAGCTCCAGGCGTTTTTCCGGGATTTTGCCGTACACCCCCATCTGGAACTTGGTCCAGATCCGTGGCACGCCAAACAAGGCCGTGGGCCGGGCGCGTTGCAGGTCGGTGAGGAAGGTGTCGAGGCTTTCGGCAAAAAACACCGTTTGCCCGGTGTAGATCGCAGCCATCTCGACAAACATGCGCTCGGCCACATGGCACAGCGGCAGGTAGGACAGCAGCCGGTCGCCCTCCCCCAGGCCGAACAGCTCGGTGCCTCGGGTTGCCGCAAACGCCAGGGCGCCGAAGGTGTGCATCACGCCTTTGGGCAGGCCGGTAGTGCCGGAGGTGTAAATGATGGTGGCCAGGTCAGTGGCAGCCGGCGCCGGGTCATCCTGGATCGGTGAGCAGGCCTGCAGGTCGGCCCAAGTGAAGTCGAACGGGCCCTCAGGGCACAGCGGCAGGCTGATGGTCGCAAGCCCGGCCTTGATGCCTGGGGCCATGGCCGGCCAGTCGTCGAGCTTGCCGATAAACACCAACGCCGCCTCGGAGTGCTCCAGCACGTGGGCCACGGAATCGGCGGTGAGGTTGGGGTACAGCGGCACCGAGACATGCCCGGCCATCCAGATCGCCAGGTCGGCGATAATCCAGTGCGCGCAGTTTTTCGAGATCAGGGCAATGTGCGAGCCCTGGGGCAACTCCCGTGCCCGCAGCCAATGGGCGGCGCAACGGGCCTGGTGGCCGACCTCGCCCCAGGTAAGGGTCTGCACCTCGCCGCCACCCGTGGGCTGGACCAGGAAGCGCTGGCGCGGATGGCGCGCCTCACGTTCAAAGAAGACCTGCAGCGGCAAACGAAAAGCGACAGACATGGGACGCGCTCCTGTGTGTTCCGATGGTAGCCAACCAAGCACTTGCTTGGTGGACTATTCCATGCACACAGGAGCACTGCAAGTCGCTTGCGGGCAGAACGCAATCAAACTGTGGGAAAGGGCTTGTGTGGGAGCGGGCTTGCTCGCGAATGCGGAGTGTCAGCCAATACATTCATTGACTGATGCACCGCATTCGCGAGCAAGCCCGCTCCCACAGTTGATTGTGTTGTGCCTTAAAAATCAGGGGTTTTTCACGCTGTTGAGGCTCATCAGCCCCGCCAGCGGGAAGTCCCCTTCCAGCTCCGCCAGGCTGGCGGTGTGCATCGGTTGCGGCTGGCGCTGGTGCCCGTGCTGCAAAAAGCTGATCAGGTTGCCCACCAAAGGCTGATGGCTGACCAGCAGCACATTGTCATCGGTGTCGAGTTTTTCCAGCACTTGCAGGGGGTTGCCGTCCGGCGTCAGCCACGACACGGTGCGGATTTCTGGCACAAACCCCAACGCCTCGCGCACCAACTGGGCAGTCTGTTGCGCCCGCACATAAGGGCTGGCGATGATCGCGCTGATGGGCTGGCCGATCAGGTGTGCGGCGCTGTGCAGCACTTCTTCGCGGCCACGCTCGGTCAGGTTGCGCTGGGCATCGCTGGGTGCATGGGACTCGGCTTCACCGTGGCGCAACACCCACAGCTTCATAGCTTGGGCTCCTCATCGCGCACCGGGTGCGGGGCTGGCGGCACGCTGTGGGCGGCTTCGCCTTCCGGGGCGCGCGGGGTTGGCCAATCAGCAAAGGGCCAGGGTTTCTGCTCACTGTGGAAACTGCCAAAACGGCCAATCTGCGCGAGGAACTGGCTGAGGCTGTCGCCAAAGTTCATCAGGCCCAGGTTCGGTGCGCCGTAGATCAGGCGGTAGATCAATTGCACCACCACCAACGCCCCGAGGATGAACTGCGCTACTTGCCAGACCAGGGCAAACACCAGCATCCACAGGATGCGCAGGGCAATGGATTCATACTTGGGTGCTGCTTTCGGATCGTTCATCGCGGGTTCCTCAGTTGAAACCACTGGTGGAAATAAAGTCGACATCAGTCTTGGGCTCGGCACGCATCAGCAACTCGATGACCTGGTTCAAGGTGCGCCCTTCGAACAGGATCGCGTGCAGGCCGGCGACCAACGGCATATAGACCCCGGTTTCCTGGGCCTTGGCCTTCAGTACTTTGAGAGTATTGACCCCTTCGGCCACTTCACCCAGGCGGGTGACGGCATCTTCCAGGCTCAGGCCCTGGCCCAGGGCGAAACCGACCTGATAGTTGCGGCTTTTCGGTGACGAACAGGTGACGATCAAGTCGCCCACCCCGGCCAGGCCGAGGAAGGTCATGGGGTTGGCGCCCTGGTTGACCGCAAAGCGGGTCATTTCCGCCAGGGCACGGGTAATCAGCATGCTCTTGGTGTTTTCCCCCATGCCCAGGGCCACCGCCATGCCGGCGATGATGGCGTAGACGTTTTTCAACGCGCCGCCCAGTTCTACGCCAAAGCGGTCAGCACTGGCATAGACACGGAAGGTACGGCCATGCAGCACGGCCTGCACCTGTTCGCACAAGGCCTCGTCTTCACTGGCGACCACCGTCGCGGTCAAGGCATGTTCGGCCACTTCCCGCGCCAGGTTCGGCCCGGAGAGCACACCAATGCGCGCCTGGGGCGCGATTTCTTCGAGGATTTCGCTCATCAGCTTGAAGGTCTGGGCCTCGATACCTTTGGTCAAGCTGACCAGCATCTTGCCCGCCAGCCGCTCGGCATGGGGCGCCAGCACCGAGCGCAGGGCACTGGAGGGCAGCGCAACGAAGCACAGGTCGCAGTCATCCAGGGTGGCCTGCAGGTCCGTGACCGGTGTGACCGCAGCGTGAATCTTGATGCCCTTGAGGTAACGGGGGTTTTCGCGGTTGACCCGGATGGCCTCGGCCTGTTCGGGATCGCGCATCCACTGGCGCACCTGATGGCCGTTTTCGGCCAGCAGATTAGCCACGGCGGTACCAAAACTTCCGCCTCCCAGGACCGCAATTGGGCGCTTTTCAGTCATATGCAATCCGTTAATCCATAAGCAGTGGCGATGGCGGCATTATACGGGCCGGCCAGACGGCGACCAGCCCTTCTGTGTTTTCCGCATTTGTCGGAAAATGGCCGAATAGACCACAGTAATTGCGATGGTGCCGACTGGCAAAAGCGCCCGCCTCAGTTAACATGGGCGGCTATCCGCAATTATCAAGGCCGTGCCGTGTATTTGGGCCCTCCTCCTCGTTCATCTCTGTTTCTGGCGCTATTGGTCAGCACGCCGTTGCTGGCCGACGATCTGTTCCTCGACAACCAGCCACTGCCCCAGGTCCTGACGGCGACCCGACTCAAGCAGTCGGCCGCCGCGGTACCTGGCAGCATGACGGTGATCGACAGCGAACTGATCAAGGCCAGCGGCGCTCGGGATATCGCCGAGTTGCTGCGCCTGGTGCCGGGGATGATGGTGGGCTACACCTCGGGCAACCAGGCTGCCGTCAACTATCACGGCACCAACGCCAGCGAAGCGCGGCGCATGCAGGTGCTGATCGACGGCCGCTCGGTGTACCGCGCCGGCCTGGCCACGGTGGACTGGAGCGATATTCCGGTGGCCATGGAGGATATCGAGCGGATCGAGGTGTTCCGTGGGCCCAATACCGTCAGCTACGGCGCCAATGCGCTGATGGCGGTGGTCAATATCCTCACCCGCTCGCCGGCCAACAGCCAGGGCACTCGGATGAAAATGATCCGGGGCGAGCGCGGGATCAACGATTGGTATGCCAGCCAGGGCCTGGGCTGGGACACCGGCAACCTGCGGCTGTCGCTGTCCGGGCAGCAGGATGACGGCTTTGACAGCAACCGCGTGGGTGCCGACTACCGCGACAGCCGGCGCCTGAGCCGCTTCAGCCTGAAGGTCAGCCAGACCCTCGACCAGCAGCAAAGCATCGACTGGCAGATCAACGCCAAGGAAGGGACCAACCAGCGGCCATACACCTACAAGCCGGTATTTGCCGGGATTACCGATGGCGGTACCGATTCCGACGTCAGCGCCAAGGACTACGCCGCCTCCCTGCGCTGGAACTTCGATTTCAATCCCGACCACAGCCTGTATATCCAGGGCTCGGCGCAGCAATGGGATCGCCGGCAGATCTGGAAAGCCTGTGATGCCAAGGTCTCGTTCAGCCCGCAGTTGACGCAACTGTGGCAAATGAACCCCAACTACGCTGAAAAGTTGGCGCGGCACATAAAGGATTTTGAAAACGGCAGCCCACCACCCGGCTCCCCTGCCGAGCAGGCATTGGCCGAAGAAGTCCTGAAACAGTGGAATAACGGCGGCAAGGAAAGTGTCTGCGGCAATATCGACCAAAGCACCAAGGAAAGCCGCTACGACCTGGAAGTGCAGGACACCCTGAGCCTGTCCGACAGCCTGCGCCTGGTCAGCGGCATGAATTACCGCTACGACCGCGCCGACTCCGACACCTACTTCAATGGCCGGCTGGACGACACCACCTGGCGCCTGTTCGGCCACCTCGAATGGCGCGCCAGCGAACACTGGCTGTTGCAGGGCGGGGCGATGTATGAAAACACCCAACTGAGCGATAGCTCGCTGACGCCCAGGGTCGCGATCAACTACCTGATCAACCCGCGCCACGGGCTGCGGGCGGTGTACTCCGAAGCCATCCGCTCGCCGGACATGTTCGAGAACAACGTCAATTGGAGCTATAAGGTCACCAACCTCAGTTCCCCCACCTACGGGCAGAACTCCGGCCAGTATTTCGTCAAGACCCGGGGCCCGGGCAACCTCGACAAGGAACTGATGCGCTCCCGGGAACTGGGCTATAACGGCTTTTTTGCGGATTTCGGGCTGAACCTCGACATCAAGCTGTTCTATGACGAAATCACCGGCATGATCAGCGAGCCCCTGCGCAATAACCAGTACATCGCCAGCAACAGTAACAGCTCGCGGTTTACCGGCACCGAAACCCAGCTGGACTGGCACCTGAGTGCCGCCGACCGCCTGCGCCTGACCTATGCTTACGTGGATGCCCACGCCAGCAACGCGCTGGACCGGCAACAGACTGCGCGAAACAGCGGCTCGGCCGGCTGGATGCGCGAGTGGGGGCAAGGCTGGTCCAGCGCGCTGTTCTATTATGGCAACGACGCACTCAACCAATATCGCTTTGAACGGGTCGATATGCGGGTCGCCAAACGCATCGCCCTGGGCAAGGCCAACCTGGAGCTGGCCGGCATGCTGCAACAACGCCTCGACCGCCAGCCCACTACCCATGTCGACAATAACTACGACCAGCGCCATGTCCTCTACTTCAGCGCGGAGTTAGAGTTCTGACATGAACCCTGCCCAGTCAAGGATGACCGCCCTCTTCGGCGCCAGGTTCTGGCGCCGCTGCCTGCTGCTCGTCAGCCTGGCATTGGCCGTGCCCGCGTGGAGCGCCGAAATCCTACTGACCGCCGCCGAGGATGGACCCGGCGTGCAGGCATTCACCCAGGCCCTGCGCGAACAGCGCCCCGCCGATAGCGTCACCTTCAAGGCCCTGCAAGACATGCCCGCCCCCGGCCAATTACCGACCAGCACCCGCCTGATCCTGCTGGATCTGCCGAGCCTCGACTGGCGCCTGCAGGCCCCCCAGGGCCCGGCCACCCTGGTGCTGCGCATCAGTCGCCTGCAAGCCCGCGAGCGCCTGGGCAGCCATGTGCCCGGCAAGATCAGCCTGCTGTGGAGCGATCCGCCCCTGGACCGGCAGCTGCGCCTGATCGCCAATATCCTGCCCCAGGCCCGGCGCATTGGCGTGCTGTACGGTAGCGACAGCGAATTCCTGCTGCCGGAACTGCGCCAGCATGCCGCAGCTCTGGACCTGGAAATCGTCGCCCAGCACTGGGACAACATTAATGACAGCCGCCCGCTGCTCAGCCTGTTTAAAAGCAGCGATGTATTGCTGGGGCTGGATGATCCCCAACTGTACAACCCGAAAACCGTGAAAAACCTGCTGTTGAGCAGCTACGCCAGACAACTGCCACTGATCGGTCCCAATGCCGGCTTCGTGCGGGCGGGCAGTCTGGCCAGTACCTACAGCGATCAGGCCGACTGGTTGAATGTGCTTGACCGCCTGCTCGATCACGCGCCGGCCGCCTGGCCGCGCTCGCTGTACCCGGAACACTTTAAAGTCGTGGGCAACCCGCAAGTGGCGCGCTCGCTGGGGATCGAAGTGGTGGACGAGACCACCGTCGCAACCCGATTGGCCGAAGGGGAAAAACACCCATGACCTTGGTTCGCCGCTGGGATATCAACACCCGCACCCAGATCATCACCCTGGGCCCGGCCCTGTTACTGACGCTGCTACTGATCAGCTTCTTTACCTTCGTGCGGATCCAGGACTTGCGCCAGGAACTGGACCACACCGGCCAACTGATCGCCAACCAGTTGGCCCCGGCCACCGAGTACGGGGTGATCTCCGGCAACAATGACGTGCTCGACAGCCTGCTGCGGGCGACGCTGGCCACGCCCCATGTGCGTTTCCTGGAAATCCAGGACAGCGCGGAAAACATCCTGGTGTATGTCGAGCAGCCGTCGGAAAAGCATGACCGTTCGCTGTCGGTGAAAGTCTTCCAGGCGCCGATTCGCCTGCAGCATATCCAGCTGGGCAACGATTTTTTCCAGGACAGCACCGCGCAACCCAAGGCGCCACGGGCCGACTATCTGGGGCGGGTGATTGTCGGCATGTCCAATGACGCCTTCAGCCAGCGCCAACAGGAAATCCTCTTCAAGGCCGGGATCCTCGCGCTGTTTGCCCTACTGTTCACCTTCCTCCTGGCGCGCCGCCTGGCCTCCAGCCTGTCGCAACCGATCAGCGCCATGGGCCATGCGGTCAAGGCAATCCAGCAGGGTGATTACAAGACCCCGCTGCCGATTGTCGACGACTCCGAGTTGGGCGACCTGTCACGGCATATCAACAACCTTGCCGAAGGCCTGCACCATGCCAGTCGCGAACAGCAGCAGGCCATGGCCCAGTTGATCCAGACGCGTGAGGAAGCCGAGCGCGCCAACAGCGCCAAATCCGACTTCCTGGCGATGATGAGCCATGAACTGCGCACGCCGATGAATGGCGTACTGGGCATGCTGCAACTGCTCGAAACCACCGCCATGACCGACGAGCAGACCGAGTACGCCGCGCTGGCCTCGGAGTCCACCGAACACTTGCTCAAAGTCATCAACGATATTCTCGATTTCTCGCGTATCGAACGCTCGGCCCTGGAGCTTGAGCATATTCCGTTCAACCTGGTGGACCTGATCAACAGCTGCGCCCAGGCCTTCCAGCACAGCGCCATACAGCGCGGGCTGGTCCTGGAGTTGCCGATCCCGCCGGGCATGGAAGCGCTGCGCGTGCAGGGCGACCCGACGCGGATCCGGCAGATCCTGGTGAACCTGATCGGTAATGCGCTGAAATTCACCGAACAAGGCACGGTCAGCGTCGAGCCGAACTGGCAGACCCTGGACCACGAACTGCTGTGGTTCACCTGCACCGTGCGCGACACCGGGATTGGTATTTCGGCCGAGCGCCTGGAACTGATGTTCGACGCCTTTCAACAGGCGGACAGCTCTATCTCCAGGCGTTACGGCGGCACCGGCCTGGGCCTGCCGATTGCCCGGACCCTGGCCGAGCGCATGGGTGGCACCTTGCGCGCCCAGAGCGAGGAAGGCCTGGGATCGGTGTTTACCCTGGAAATTCCCCTGGCGATCTGCCAGCAGAGCCTGCCGCAGATTGCTCCGGACGCGCAGCACAAAGCCGGCGCCGGTGAAGGCCGCCATGTGTTGCTGGTGGAGGACAACCCGGTCAACCGCACCGTGGTGCAAGCCATGCTGCGTAGCCTGGGGTTTGAGGTGAGCGTCGCCACCGACGGCGCCGAAGCGATCCGCAGTGCCGAAAGCCTGATCTTCACCGCGATCCTGATGGATTGCCGGCTGCCGGTGATCGACGGTTATGACGCCACCCGCCAGATCCGCCAATTGCCCGGCTGCACCGACCTGCCGATCATTGCCCTGACGGCCAATGCGTTACAGGGTGATCGCGAAGCCTGCCTGGCCGCCGGAATGAACGATTACCTGGCCAAGCCGTTCAAACGCACGGATTTGCAGCAAATCCTACAGCGCTGGGTGCATTAGATGGGCAGCATCAGCCAACTGCGACTGGCGTGAAAGACGAAAGTGCGGCAGTCTTAGGCACCCGAGCGGGCCTATAAATGAGTCCGGTTTAAAATTTCAGTGCACAAGTGTACATTCATGTCCTTGATGCTGTGACTTTCACTACAACGCAATAGTCTACCTGTAGGCTGCCGACGTGAGGCAAGCACGCTTCAGTCGGTCGGGAAGATTTACCCGGCCCTGCCGCATGGGATTATTGAGGAGCTCGCATGACCAAACAAAACGCCTTTACCCGGGAAGACCTGCTGCGCTGCAGTCGCGGTGAGCTGTTCGGCCCAGGTAACGCGCAACTGCCCGCCCCCAACATGCTGATGGTGGATCGCATCACCCTTATCAGCGAAGAGGGTGGCAAGTACGGCAAAGGTGAATTGGTCGCCGAGCTGGATATCACCCCGGACCTGTGGTTCTTCGCCTGCCATTTCGAAGGTGACCCGGTGATGCCGGGCTGCCTGGGCCTTGATGCCATGTGGCAGCTGGTCGGCTTTTTCCTCGGCTGGCAAGGCCTGCCAGGCCGCGGTCGTGCCCTGGGTTCGGGCGAAGTGAAGTTCTTTGGCCAGGTCCTGCCGACCGCCAAGAAAGTCACCTATAACATTCAAATCAAGCGCGTCCTCAAGGGCAAGCTGAACCTGGCCATCGCCGATGGTTCGGTGAGCGTCGACGGTCGCGAGATCTATACCGCCGAAGGCCTTCGCGTCGGCGTGTTCACTTCCACTGACAACTTTTAAGGGTTATCCGCATGCGCCGCGTCGTTATCACTGGTCTGGGCATCGTTTCGTGCCTGGGCAATGACAAAGAGACCGTCTCCGCTAACCTGCGTGCAAGTCGCCCTGGCATCCGCTTCAACCCGGAATATGCCGAAATGGGTCTGCGTAGCCAGGTTTCCGGCTCCATCGACCTTCCCCTCGAAGAACTGATTGATCGCAAGATCTATCGCTTCGTTGGCCATGCCGCAGCTTATGCCTACCTGGCCATGAAAGACGCGATTGCCGACTCCGGCCTGAGCGACGACCAGGTGTCCAACGTCCGCACCGGCCTGATCGCCGGCTCCGGCGGCGCGTCGACCTTGAACCAGATGGAAGCGCTGGACATCCTGCGCGAGAAAGGCGTCAAGCGCGTTGGCCCGTACCGCGTCACGCGGACCATGGGCAGCACCGTTTCCGCGTGCCTGGCCACGCCCTTCCAGATCAAGGGCGTGAACTACTCGATCTCCTCCGCCTGCGCCACCAGTGCTCACTGCATTGGCACTGCGGTCGAGCAGATCCAGTTGGGCAAGCAGGACATCGTGTTCGCCGGTGGCGGTGAAGAAGAGCACTGGAGCCAATCGTTCCTGTTCGACGCCATGGGTGCACTGTCCACCCAGTACAACGAAACCCCGGAAAAAGCCTCCCGTGCCTACGACGCCAAGCGTGACGGTTTCGTCATCGCCGGCGGTGGCGGCATGGTGGTGGTCGAGGAGCTGGAACACGCTCTGGCCCGTGGCGCGAAGATCTACGCGGAAATCGTCGGCTACGGCGCGACTTCCGACGGCTATGACATGGTCGCGCCAAGCGGCGAAGGTGCCATCCGCTGCATGCAGATGGCCATGGCCACCGTTGATACCCCAATCGACTACCTGAACACCCATGGCACCTCCACTCCGGTGGGCGATGCCAAGGAAATGGAAGGCGTGCGTGCGGTATTCGGCGACAAGGCTCCGGCCATCAGCTCCACCAAGAGCCTGTCGGGTCACTCCCTGGGCGCCGCAGGCGTTCACGAAGCGATCTACTGCCTGCTGATGATGGAAGGCAACTTCATGGCCGGCTCCGCCAACATCGACGAGCTGGACCCAGCCGTTGCCGATATGCCGATCCTGACCAAGACCCGTGAAGATGCCACCATCAACACGGTCATGAGCAACAGCTTCGGCTTCGGTGGCACCAATGCCACCCTGGTGCTCAAGCGCTGGCAGGGTAAGTAATACCCCGCAGGTTGTGCTTATGAAAACGCCCCGACTGGTTCGGGGCGTTTTTTATGGGGTGGGGTTAACTTTAGACCGCGTCGCTTTCATCGCAGGCAAGCCAGCTCCCACATTGATCGCATTCCAACTCGGTCGGGTATGGGCTTGCCTGCGATGGCGACCTTCAGCCCTACACCGAAAACCGCGCCACCATGGTGTTCAGATCCACCGCCAAGCGCGATAACTCCTGGCTCGCCGCACTGGTTTGATTCGCCCCTGCCGACGTCTGCATCGACAGGTCGCGGATGTTCATCAGGTTGCGATCCACCTCCCGCGCCACCGCTGCCTGCTGCTCCGAGGCGCTGGCAATCACCAGGTTGCGCTCGTTGATCAGGGTAAACGCCGAGGCAATCTCCTCCAACGCCGTGCCCGCAGACTTGGCAATCTCCAGGGTCGCACGCGCCCGGCCATTACTTTGCTGCATGGAACTGACCGCCTGATCGGTACCCTGCTGAATCCCGCCGATCATCTGCTCGATTTCCTGGGTCGATTGCTGGGTGCGATGGGCCAAGGCCCGCACTTCATCGGCGACCACCGCAAAACCACGCCCGGCCTCGCCGGCCCGCGCCGCCTCGATCGCCGCATTCAACGCCAGCAGATTGGTCTGCTCGGCAATGGAGCGGATCACATCCAATACCTTGCTGATGCCGTACACCTTCTGCGCCAAGTCCTCGACCTGGGTGGCATTGGCGGTCACGTCGTCGGCCAGGGACTCAATCGACAGCACCGTCTGGTGTACCTGTTCGCGCCCGTGCTGGGCAATACGATCGGATTCGCGCGAGGCCTGTGAGGTAGCTACCGCGTTACTGGCCACCTCCTCCACCGCCGCCGTCATCTGGTTGACCGCCGTGGCGGCCTGTTCGATTTCCTGGCTTTGCTGGTGCAGGCCACGGGTGGCGTCTTCGGTGACCGAACTGAGTTCCTCGGAAGCGGACGCCAGTTGGCTGGAGGACTGGGAAATACGCTGGATGGTCTCGCGCAGGTTTTCCTGCATGCTCTTGAGCGCCTGCTGCAGGCGCGCTGGCTCGTCCTTGCCGCTGACGGTGATCTCGCCGGTCAAGTCGCCGCTGGCCACCCCTTGGGCGACCCTCAGCGACTGCGCCAGTGGCGACACGATACTGCGGGTCAACAACACGGCCAGGCCGATGGTAATCAGCGCAGTCAGGGCAATCATGCCAATCACCCCTATTCGGGATTGACTGAACACTTGCTGGGCCAGTGCCGCCGCCTGATTGGCGCTGACCTTGTTGAGAGTGACCAGTTCGCCCAGGGTACCGGCCATGGTATCGGCCAGATGATTCATCTCGCCATTGACCACCTTGACCGCATCTTCCAACTGGTTCTGCCGGGACAACGCCATGACCTGCTCCTGGCGTTGCAGGTACTGTTGCTGCTCAACCTTGAAGCGGTCGAACAGTACCTGGTCCTCGGGCAGCACAATCAACGCTTCATACAGCAACTGCGCGGTGTGCAACTGCTTTTTGATTTCGAGGATTTTTTGCTCATTCTGCGCCACCGCCTGAGGGTCGCGATTGACCAGCAGGCGCAGGGTCAAAGCGCGTATGCGCAGCAGATCCTGACTCATTTCACCGGCCGCCATCACACTGGGCAGCCAGTTGGTTTCCACCTGGTCGGACTGCTCGCGCATATTGGCCATTTGCAGCAAGGCGAACCCGCCCAGCACAAACACCATCAACGCCAACAATCCAAAACCCAAGCCTGCACGCGGAGCGATATTGAGACTTCTGATACTCATTGCGCTGATTCCTTTCAAGAGCGCTGCATCCACCTGCAGCGAGTTGCTCTTGAAAGGTATCGGCGTCTTCGGCTTTTTGCGTAAGACGAAAACGCGATATCAAAACGCCTTTATCTACTGAGTCTATTAGTGTAGCGATTCAGCGCACAGTAAAGCTCTTCTGGGTCAGCAGGCGATCACCCTGGAACACCATGAACCGCCACTCGCCCGGCACCACTTCGTGGCTTTCGGTGAACTCGTAGGCCATCACGTCCTGAGGCGCACCGGGCACCAGTTTCTGGGTCACTTCGAACTTGTCATGCCGCTGGCCATCAGCCGTGCGAATGCCTGGGGTGAAGTAGAGCAAGGTCAGCGGCGTGTCTTCGGCCACCTTGCCGAGCAACTGGTAACGCAGGCCAAACTTGGTCCCCAGCTTGGCCGGCACTACGGTGGTGGCCTGGATCTGCTCGTTGCTACGGCGCAACACGCGCTCGCCCGATTGCAGCTCGGCTTTCGGGCCTTCGAATACGCCGAATTCCACCGGGCCTTCGATACGGACTTCGGCACTGGCCAGGCCGCTGATCATCATCAATGCCGCCAGGGCGCTTAAACGGGTGAGGTGCATAGTGGGCTCCTTGAGTGAGATGGCGGGAGCTTATGACACCGGTATGACGGGACGATGACAAACCCGATCAACGCGCCTTGGGCAAAATCGCCAGGAAATTGTCCCGTGCGACTTTTCGCGCAACGTCTTCAGGCAAGGCATCGAGGAAGGGATTGAAGCTGCGCATCTCCTTACCCAACTTGTTGAACCGCCCTACTACATCAGACCCCAGCATAAAGCGCTCCGGGAAGCGCTCTACCAGCGCCAGCCATTGCGGACGGGGCTTTCCCGCCTCGTCCAGTAAATAAGGGGTGAGCACGCTCCAGGACAGGTCGATGTACAGGTTGGGATAAGCCTCCAGCATGCGGCTCAGGGTCGGCAACAGGAAGTCCAGCTGCGTCTGGTGCCGGTGGATCTCCATGCTGGTGCCGGCATGGGCCCAGATAAACCGGGTATGCGGATGATTACGCAGTGGCCCTTCGATCTCCGCCAGGTACAAGGGGTTGCGCTCGCGCTTGGAGGTGATGTTGGAGTGCACCAGCACCGGCAGGTCATTCTCGGCGGCCAGGTGATAGATCCGCGTCATGGCCTCGTTATTGGCCCGAGGTGTGTCACCGGAGGTCAGCGCAGTCAGGTCATCGTGGCGGGTGAAGACTTCGCCAATGCCCTGCCACAGCCCCGGATACAGGTCGAGCATGCGCTGGATATGCGCCTCGGAGTTCTTGTCGTTGGGGTTGAAGCCGCTGAGGAACGGGTGGAAATGCTGGCGCTGCTCGGGGGCCAGCTTGCTGACGGCTGCGGCGACGATTACATCGGTGGCGCTGTACCAGTAGGCATCCGCGTCATCTCCGGCGTAATAGCGTGGGCGCTTGGGTTCGTCTTCGTGCCACTTCTTCGCAACCGGGACGCCGGAAATCATCACATGCTCGATGCGATTATCGGCCATGGCCTTGAGCAGCTTGTCCATGCCGGCCGTCTCCTGGAAGAAGTCGACGTAATGCAGGTGCGCGTCGCTGTAGGCATAGTCGCGGGCTTGTACGGTAAGGCTGCTGGCGGCGAGCAACAGGGCAAGACTCAGGCGGGTCCAGGGCACGATACAACCTCAATAAGGGATTAGTCAGGTAGACCAGCGGCGGCCTGCCGGGGTTCAGCTGATAAAAATACGGAACACTCAGGTGCCAGCATGCTCTATAACTGCATGATCTTCATCCTGCCACCCTGTGAGGTTTACCATGCCTGTTATCGTTAATACGCTGAACACCGAGAACTTTCGCCATAGCGTCAACATCAATAACCATGAGCTGTTTACCGACCTGCCCAAGAGCCTGGGTGGCGACGACTCGGCGCCCTCGCCCCACGATTACTTCGACGCCGCGCTGGCCTCATGCAAGGCCCTGACCGTCAAGCTGTATGCGCAGAAAAAGGACATCCCCCTGACCGGCGTGACCGTGGAAGTCACCCACGACAGCACCGAGGAGCAAAAGGGCAAGTACAAGCTCAACGTCAAGCTGACCCTCAAGGGCGTGCTCACCGATGAGCAACGCACCGAGCTGCATCGCGTGGCCGACAAATGCCCGGTGCATAAACTGATGACCACCGCCGAGATCAGCATCGAGACCAAACTCGCCGAAGGTGCGTTCAGCCAGTAACACCGATTCCCTGCCTGGCGGGTTATGCTCAAGCCCTACAAACCCGCTCAGACAGGGATGCTCCATGACCACCGTGACTGTGATCCGCCCGCGCGCCGAAGATGTCGAAGGCCAGCCCATCCTGCGCCCGCTGCCCTCGCGGGAATGCCGTAGCGTCGGGCCCTTCGTGTTTTTCGACCATATGCTCCAGACCCGCTATGCCCCTGGCAACGGCATGAATATCCGCCAGCATCCGCATATTGGCTTGTCCACCCTCACCTACCTGTTTGAAGGCGAACTCCTGCACAAGGACAGCCTCGGCTCCGATCAAGTGGTACAGGCCGGTGACGTCAGCTGGATGACCGCCGGCAGCGCCATTGCCCACGTCGAACGCACGCCCGACGCGCTCAAGGCCAAGGGGTTCGATCTGCATGGCCTGCAAGTGTGGCTGGCCTCACCCAAGGCACACGAGCAAGGGCCGGGGCATTACAGCCATCACCCTGCCGCCAGTTTGCCGGTCAGTGACAACCTCGGGGTGGTGATCCGCATGATCGCCGGCAGTGGCTTTTGCCTGGAATCACCGGTGCCAGTGCTGTCACCGACGCTGTATGCCGAAGTCCACATGCAAACCGCCACCACCCTGCTGATTCCGGATGAGCATGTGGAGCGGGCAGTGTATGTGCTGGAAGGTGATGCGCAGCTCGAGGGCGAACCCGTGGAACCCCATAGCCTGGTGGTGCTGCCGGCGGGCCAGAGCATGGCGCTGTTTGCCGAGACCGACTGCCATCTGGTGGTCTTCGGCGGTGCGCCACTGGATGGGCCACGGCGGATCAACTGGAATTTTGTCGCCAGTGACCCGGCATTGATCGAACAGGCTCGCCAGCGCTGGGCGGCCGGGGATTGGCCGACAGTGCTGGGCGAGGCAGGGAGAATTGAGCTGCCTCTGAGATAGCTATCGCGGGCAAGCCCGCCCTCACACTTGGAATGCCCTCCAACATGTGGGAGCGGGCTTGCCCGCGATGGGGCCAACTCAGGCGCTAAATATTCAGCCCTTGAACACTTCATCCAACAAATTATGCATCGCCTGGAACGCTCGCCCAGCGGTCTTGGCGTCGTACATCATCTTGCCCGGCACATTCGCCTGCGGGTCAGTGAACGAATGCACCGCGCCACCGTAGCTCAGCAATTGCCAATCCACCCCGGCCGCGTTCATCTCGTCTTCAAAGGCAGGCAACTGCTCTTTGGGCACCAACGGGTCAGAAGCGCCATGCAGCACCAGCACCGAACCCTTGATGTTCTTCGCGTCTGCCGGGTTGGGCGTGTCGAGGGTGCCATGGAACGACACCGCCGCCTTCAGCGGCGCGCCGGTACGCGCCAGCTCCAGAGAGCAGCAACCGCCAAAGCAGAAGCCAAAGGTCGCCAGCTTCGAGGTATCGACAGCCGCTTCGGCCTGGCCTTGCAGTTGTTCAAGGGCCGCCTGCATGCGCTTGTTGAGCAGCCCACGGTCATTCTTCAACGGCATCATTGCCGCGCCAGCTTCATCACCGTTCGACGGGCGCACCTGTTGCCCGTATAGATCGGCGATCAACACCACATAGCCCTTGCCGGCCACGGCCTTGGCGATCTCTTCGGCGCCTGCGCTGACCCCCATCCAGTTCGGCGCCATCAACAGGCCCGGCAGTGGGCCCTGGTGGCTGGCATCGAAGGCCAGGCGGCTTTCATAAGACTGGCCATCAATCTGATAGACCACGGAACGCACGGTGACTTGGCTCATCATTTTCTCCGGTTGATATCCATGAAAACGAAAAACCCCGCCGAAGCGGGGTTTTCTTGCAGCGTTGTTAAACCGACAGTTCAACCAACAGCTTGTTCAGTCGGCGCACGTAGGCGGCCGGGTCTTTCAAGCTGTCCCCTGCGGCCAGGGCCGCCTGGTCGAAGAGGATGTGCGACAGGTCGCCAAAGCGCTCTTCACTCTGCTCGCCGTCGAGTTTCTCGATCAGCGGGTGAGCCGGGTTGAATTCGAAGATCGGCTTGGAATCCGGCACCTTCTGCCCGCTGGCTTCCAGGATCTGGCGCATTTGCATGCCCAGGTCCTGCTCGCCAATGGCCAGGATCGCCGGGGAGTCGGTCAGACGGTGGGAAACCCGCACTTCGCTGACAGCATCGCCCAGGGCGGTCTTGATGCGTTCAACCAGGCCTTCTTTGGACTTGGCCACTTCTTCAGCGGCTTTTTTGTCCTCTTCCGAATCCAGGTTACCCAGGTCCAGGTCACCACGGGCCACATCGACAAAGCTCTTGCCGTCGAAGTCGCTGAGGTAGCTCATCAGCCACTCGTCGATACGGTCGGTGAGCAGCAGCACTTCGATGCCTTTCTTGCGGAAGACTTCCAGGTGCGGGCTGTTCTTGACCTGGGCGTAGGTTTCGCCGGTCAGGTAATAAATCTTGTCCTGACCTTCCTTGGCGCGAGCCAGGTACTCGGCCAGAGACACCACCTGCTCGCCGTCTTCGCCTTGAGTCGAGGCAAAACGCAGCAGGCCGGCGATTTTTTCCTTGTTGGCGAAATCTTCAGCCGGGCCTTCTTTCATGACCTGGCCGAAGTTTTTCCAGAAGCCCTTGTACTGCTCAGGCTCGTTCTTCGCCAGTTTTTCCAGCATGTCGAGTACACGCTTGGTCAGCGCCGACTTCATGGAGTCGATGATCGGGTCTTTCTGCAGGATTTCCCGCGACACGTTCAGCGACAGGTCGTTGGAGTCGACCACGCCCTTGATAAAGCGCAGGTACAGCGGCAGGAAGGATTCCGCCTGATCCATCACGAACACGCGCTGCACGTAGAGCTTCAGGCCTTTGGGCGCTTCACGCTGGTACAGGTCGAACGGAGCACGGGCCGGTACGTAGAGCAGCGAGCTGTATTCCAGCTTGCCTTCGACCTTGTTGTGGCTCCAGCTCAGTGGGTTCTCGTAGTCGTGGGCGATGTGCTTGTAGAACTCCTGGTATTCCTCGTCCTTGACCTCGGTACGCGGACGGGTCCACAGGGCGCTGGCGCGGTTGACCACTTCCCATTCCTGGGCTGGAGCCTCCTCGCCTTCGGCCGCCGCTTGTTCTTTCGGCAGTTCGATCGGCAGCGCGATATGGTCGGAGTACTTCTTGATGATATTGCGCAGGCGCCAGCCATCGGCGAATTCATCTTCACCGGACTTGAGGTGCAGCACGATGCGGGTACCGCGGTCGGCCTTGTCGACGGTGGCGATTTCGAATTCGCCCTCGCCCTTGGAGGCCCAGTGCACGCCTTCGCTGGCGTCGAGGCCGGCGCGGCGGCTGAACACTTCAACTTTGTCGGCGACGATAAAGGCCGAGTAGAAGCCCACGCCGAACTGGCCGATCAGGTGCGAATCTTTCTTCTGGTCGCCCGACAGGTTCTTCATGAAATCGGCGGTGCCGGATTTGGCGATAGTGCCCAAATGGGTAATCGCATCTTCACGGCTCATGCCGATGCCGTTGTCTTCGAGGGTGACGGTCTTGGCGTCCTTGTCGAAGCTCACACGGATTTTCAGTTCCGCGCCACCTTCCAGCAACTCAGGCTTGGACAGGGCTTCGAAACGTAATTTGTCGACAGCGTCAGAGGCGTTCGAGATCAATTCGCGAAGGAAGATTTCCTTGTTGGAATACAGCGAATGGATCATGAGGTGCAGCAGCTGCTTCACCTCGGTCTGGAAGCCCAGGGTTTCCTTTTGAGTTTCCACACTCATGGTCATCAAACTCCAATTGGATGGCAGTGGCCGCACCCGAAAGGGTTAGCGGCGGGTTGTCATCAAAGTTGGGGGCTAAGACCAGGATTTCAAGGGCGGGCCTGCTCCTGAATCTTGAAATGCGCGCGAGCGGTCGCGATAGGTTCGGCCGGGGTGCTTTGCCAGGCAGTGATTGCCACATTGGCCACCCGCCGTCCCTGGCGCCACACCTGGCAGGTGGCAAAGGTGTCGCGAAACTGCCCGGCCCGCAGGTAATCCAGGGAAAAATCGACGATCTTGGGCAAGCCTTTTTCAACCCCTGGGGTGCCCGTGGCCACCCATAGATGAAAGGCTGCCGACAGCTCCATAAAGCCTGCGATCACACCGCCATGGATGGCCGGCAATATCGGGTTACCAATATTGTCCTTGTTGGCCGGCATGCGAAACAGCAACTCATCCCCCAGGCGCGTGCATTCAACACCGATCAGCCTGGCGTAGGGGATCAGTTCGAGCAGCGCCTTATAGTCGCCCCGGTGATGGGCCTGTTGCATGCGGGTCTTGAATTGATGGGTCATGCCTGTTCTCCCTTGATGCTGCTGCCCAGTCCTTTGGTGCCCTTCAGGCGTTTGCCCATGCGCATGAACGTGCCCACCACATGGGCAATCGGCTGCTGGGGGTCATCCTGATAAGCGAAGCCACGGGTGAAAATCACATCGGTGGTCACCCGATAGCATTGGGCAAAGCCGAACACCGCCTTGTGCGGCTCGGCCGGGTGCATGTAGTCGATACGCAGATCCAGGGTCGGGCAGACCTCAAACTCCGGAAGCACACACAGAGTGGCCATGCCACAGGCCGTGTCCATCAGGGAGGTCAGGGCGCCGCCATGGATAATCCCGGTTTGCGGGTCACCGACAATCTGCGCGCTATAGGGCAAGAGCAAAGTCATGCCCTGGGGGCTCGCATCATGTACTTGGATGCCCAGGACCTGACAGTGACGCAGGGCCGAAACAAAACGTACAGCACGCTCTAAAAGGGGGCTATCGGTCATTGGATAAAGACTCTTATTAGTAGTGATCCGGCGAAACAAATACCCCGGAAGAAAGTTCCTTAGCGAAACAGCCTATATATCTGTGGGATTAAAGGAACTAATGCGTGCACCCCATGCTCGAAAGGCCAGTAGATATCTTCAATAAGGAGAAACACCCCATGCGCAAGACTTTCGCTGTTTCCTTGATGTTGGCTGCCGCCCTTGGCCTCGCTGCCTGCGATAAAAAATCCGAGGACAAAGCTCAGGATGCCAACCAGCATGCTGAACAAGCTCAAGAAAAAATGAGCGAAGCTCAGGATAAAGTGAACGACGCTGCAAAAGAAAACGCCGAAGCCGCCAAAGCCCAAGCTGAATCTGACGCCGCCGCCGCTAAAGAAGCTGCTCCAGCTACACCTGCAACCGGTTCCTGATACCGTGGTTTAAATACCACGTTGCAAAAGAAAGCCCGCTTAATAGCGGGCTTTACTTTGTGCGGAGCTTTTATCAAATCAGCAAAGTGCGAAATGTCGGACTAAGCATCAACAACAGTGAACACAGTAACCCCACCACCCACACCAGGCTGCGCTGCCATGCCAAGTCGGCCCAGTAGCACGCAAGATAGACTACCCGCGCAATCACAAAGATGATCGCCAGCCAATCAATCAGGTAGCCCTGGGTCTGAGTGGTATGGGCCATCAATACACCCACTGCAAACAAGATAAACGCTTCAAAACTGTTTTGATGAGCGGCCACTGCCCGTGCGCCGAAGCCGGTCAATTGCGCTTGCTGGCTGCGGGGAAGGTGGTTGTCATACCCGCCCTGCTCTTTCATGGCCTTGCCCACGGGCATGCGCGCCACGAAAATCAGCAGTGCACTGATAAATACACACCAGAACGGAATACTCACGATGTTGCCTCCTTGGTCGCTTCAGGCATCGGTGCCTCTGTAGGGGTATAGACCATGACCTCCAGAACGTCGGAATGAAATTCCCGGCGATACAACACCAGCACCACCCCGCTGCTCATCAGCATGAACAGCCAGGGGCTGACAAACCAGGCAAGCATGGTCATGCCGAAGTAATAGGAACGCAGGCCGAAGTTGAACTGGTTGGCGGCCATCGAAATCACCCGCGCAGCCCGTGAGGCAAACGCCTTGCGCTCCTGCTCGGAGACGTGGCGTTCACCGACCATCGGCGCCGAGCCAATCAGGATCGCCGCGAAGTTGTACTGGCGCATGCACCAACTAAAAGTAAAGAACGCATAGACAAACACCAGAGCCAGGCACAGCAGCTTGATCTCCGACATACCCTGGGACGCCTGCTGCACCATGGGAATGTCCGCCAGCAGCGAGACCGCGCGCTCCGAAGCCCCCAGCACGGTAAGGATACCGGCGAGGATGATCAGGGTGCTGGAGGCGAAAAACGAGGCGTTGCGTTCCAGGTTGCCAATCACGCTGGCATCGGCGATGCGGTTGTCGCGCAGGAGCATGCGGCGCATCCAGTCTTCGCGATACAGGTGCAGCACACTGGCCAGGCAGGCCGTGTCCCGGGCTTTCCAGCTGGCGTAGCGGGTGTAGCCGCCCCAGCAGATGACGAACCACAGTGCAGCAAGCAAGTGAATCAGGTTGGCTTCGACAAATGACATGCGGGTCCTCTAAACAAATGGGGCTGGCTAACTCGGCCAATGTAGAAGCTGGCTTGCCTGCGAAAGCGGTGGATCAGTCGGCCTGATACCGACTGGATGGACGCCATCGTAGGCAGGCCAGCCCCCACACTGACCGTGCTCCTGATCTGGAAAATTCATCACCCTTTCGACGTTAGCCCACAAAAAAAGGCACTGCCCACCGCCCATAAAAAATGCCCCGGATCGTTTGATACGGGGCATTTCGATGTCAGCGTGTGACGAGCGCTTTAGGCGATGGCTTCGCTGCGCTTGCCGAGCATACGGTCAACCCCGAATGCAGCCACCAGGGTAATCACACAAGGCACCAGCCAGGCCAGGCCTTGCTCGCTCAATGGCAGGTTAGCCATTTGCGCAGGCATCCAACCCGCCAGCCCCGCACCCTTAAGGGCGTCGATGGTGCCAAAGATAAACGACACCAACATCACCGGGCCCAGGATGCGGCCATGCTCATGCCAGAAGTCTTTGCAGAAGCTCAGCGCCACCAGCACGATGCACGGCGGGTAGATGGCGGTCAGTACCGGGATCGAGAACGCGATCAGCTTGGTCAGGCCCAGGTTAGACACCAGCAGCGAAAACGCAGCAAGGATCACCACCAGAGTCTTGTAGGACAGTGGCAATACCCGGCTGAAGTACTCGGCGCAGGCACAGGTCAGGCCCACGGCGGTGACCAGGCACGCCAGGGAGATCAGCACCGCGAGGAAACCGCTGCCCAGGGAGCCAAAGGTGTGTTGAACATAGGCGTGCAACACGGCTGCGCCGTTGGCTGCACCGGCGGCCACTTCATGGCTGCCCGAACCGAGGCGGAACAGGCTGATGTACACCAGCGCCAGGCCCAGGCCGGCAATCAGCCCGGCAATGATCGCGTAGCGGGTGATCAACTGCGGCGACTCGACACCACGGGAGCGGATAGCGTTGACGATCACGATGCCAAACACCAGCGCGCCCAGGGTATCCATGGTCAGGTAACCATTGATAAAGCCCTGGGAGAACGGTGCGGCGACGTACTCAGGCGTAGCAACGCCGATATCACCCGCAGGCAGAGCAAAGGCCGCGATACCCAGGACCGCCAGCGCAATGATTTTCAGCGGCGCGAGAAAACGGCCGACGGTATCCAACAGGCGCCCTGGGTACAGGGAGATGAAGAACACCAGCAGGAAGTACACCGAGCTGTAGAGGAACAGTGCCAGCGGGCTTTCGCCGGTCAATGGCGCCAGGCCGACTTCAAACGACACCGTCGCGGTACGCGGGGTGGCGAACAATGGCCCGACTGCCAGGTAGCACGCGGCAGCCAGGATGCCACCGGCGACCTTGCCGATAGGGCTGCTCAACGCGTCCATGCCACCGCCGACCTTGGCCAGGGCGATGACCGTAACCACCGGCAGACCGACTGCGGCGATCAGGAAACCCAGCGCCGCCATCCAGACATGCGGCCCGGACTGCAAACCAACGATAGGCGGGAAGATGATGTTGCCGGCGCCCACGAACAGGGCAAAAGTCATAAAGCCCAACGCCAGGATATCCTGGCCTTTCAACACTTTCATTTGAGGAAATACCACACTACTGAATCGGAATTTAGAGGGGGATTCCCTATGGATGAGGGAAATACTGCCGGCCCTTATGGGGACCGACCGGTCTAGCACGCGGCTTCCTTTTGGGATGCAGGCGCATAAAGAGGCGGCAAGAGTACCGAATTTGTCTGACAAACGCACTGTTGCGGGGCGGACTGTCCGATAAGCGACACTTTGATGTCGCGTTTTCATACTTAATTTCGCAATGCTGTCCACTGTGGGAGCTGGCTTGCCTGCGATGCAAGCGGCGCGGTGATACAGGCAAGCCAAGGTGATGCAATCGCAGGCACGCCAGCTCCCACAGTGGATGGCAGAATGCACAAAGGCCACCCGAAGGTGGCCTTTGTGTGGTGAAGCGTCAGTTAAGCGCGAGGCTTACTTGATCGCCCAGCCAGTCAGCTCGGACAAAGCCTTGCCGATGTCTGCCAGCGAACGCACGGTTTTCACGCCTGCGTCTTCCAGGGCAGCAAACTTCTCGTCTGCAGTACCCTTGCCGCCAGAGATGATTGCGCCAGCATGGCCCATGCGCTTGCCCGCAGGGGCAGTCACACCAGCGATGTAGGAAACAACTGGCTTGGTCACGTGTGCCTTGATGTAGGCAGCCGCTTCTTCTTCAGCCGAACCGCCGATCTCACCGATCATCACGATCGCTTCGGTCTTCGGGTCTTCCTGGAACAGTTTCAGGATGTCGATGAAGTTCGAGCCTGGGATCGGGTCACCGCCGATGCCGACGCAAGTCGACTGACCGAAACCGGCGTCAGTGGTCTGCTTCACAGCTTCGTAGGTCAGGGTGCCGGAACGGGAAACGATACCGACTTTGCCTGGCAAGTGAATGTGACCTGGCATGATGCCGATCTTGCATTCGCCTGGAGTGATCACGCCTGGGCAGTTAGGGCCGATCAGGGTAACACCCAGCTCGTCGCACTTAACTTTAGCGTCCAGCATGTCCAGGGTAGGAATGCCTTCGGTGATGCAAACGATCAGCTTGATGCCGCCGAATGCCGCTTCCAGGATGGAGTCTTTGCAGAAAGGAGCTGGAACGTAGATCACGCTGGCGGTGGCGCCAGTTTGAGCTACAGCTTCTTTCACGGTGTTGAACACTGGCAGGCCCAGGTGCTCGGTGCCGCCTTTGCCCGGAGTTACGCCACCAACCATCTTGGTGCCGTATTCGAGGGCTTGCTGGGTGTGGAAGCTACCTTGCGAACCGGTAATACCCTGGCAGATAACTTTGGTGTCTTTATTGATCAGGACGCTCATTATTTGCCCTCCGCAGCTTTGACAACTTGTTGAGCAGCGTCGGTCAGGCTGGTTGCAGCGATGATGTTCAAACCGCTTTCTGCCAGTACTTTAGCGCCCAGTTCAGCGTTGTTACCTTCAAGGCGTACAACAACCGGGATTTTCACGCCGACTTCTTTCACTGCACCGATGATGCCTTCGGCAATCATGTCGCAACGAACGATGCCGCCGAAGATGTTGACCAGTACTGCAGCGACGTTGGAGTCGGACAGGATGATCTTGAATGCTTCGGTAACGCGTTCTTTGGTAGCACCGCCGCCTACGTCGAGGAAGTTGGCTGGTTTGCCGCCATGCAGGTTGACGATGTCCATGGTACCCATGGCCAGGCCAGCACCGTTGACCATGCAACCGATGTTGCCTTCCAGGGCTACGTAGTTCAGTTCGAACTTGGCAGCGTGCGCTTCGCGCGGATCGTCTTGCGACGGATCGTGGAAAGTCTTCAGCTTAGGCTGACGGTACATGGCGTTGGCGTCGATGTTGATCTTGGCGTCGAGGCAATGCAGATCGCCGTCAGCCTTGATCACCAGCGGGTTCACTTCCAGCAGGGCCAGATCGTGATCCTGGAACAGTTTGGCCAGACCTACGAAGATCTTGGCGAACTGGGCAACTTGCTTGCCTTCCAGACCCAGCTGGAAAGCCAGCTCGCGACCCTGGAATGGCTGAGCGCCAACCAGTGGATCGATAGTGGCTTTCAGAATTTTTTCTGGGGTTTCGTGAGCGATCTTCTCAATGTCCACGCCACCTTCGGTGGAAGCCATGAACACGATGCGACGGCTCGAACGGTCAACGACAGCGCCCAGGTACAGCTCTTTAGCGATATCAGTGCACGATTCAACCAGGATCTTGGTGACTGGCTGGCCATTGGCGTCAGTCTGGTAAGTCACCAGACGCTTGCCCAGCCACTGCTGTGCGAAGGCCTTGGCGTCTTCTTTGCTGCGAACCAGCTTAACGCCGCCCGCTTTACCGCGACCACCAGCGTGGACCTGGGCTTTGACAACCCATTCAGTACCGCCGATTTTGTCGCAAGCTTCTGCTGCTGCTTCCGGGGTGTCTACTGCGTAGCCCTTGGAAACTGGCAGGCCGTACTCAGCGAACAGCTGCTTACCCTGA
This sequence comes from Pseudomonas sp. WS 5412, assembly GCF_012985615.1. NCBI lineage: Bacteria > Pseudomonadati > Pseudomonadota > Gammaproteobacteria > Pseudomonadales > Pseudomonadaceae > Pseudomonas > Pseudomonas sp. WS 5412. The sequence continues at coordinate 16,609 of NZ_JAARMB010000009.1, read as the reverse complement.
TACTCGTGAAGATTCATGCTTTTTACCGTCTTCGTTAGGTACTGCGCATTCGGCGCTGCGCTCATTATGAGTGCCGCGCCACCTGTGACTGCTGCTTGCCCAGCTCCACCGCCCTAAGGCCGGCAAAGCTGCGCAAGACTGCGTCCAGCGGATATTCCGCGGTGAGTCTTGCGCGCAAGGCTCACGACGGGCAACCGCCGTGGTTTCTTATTATCTTGCTTAGCGCTTCTTCTTGTTGGCAATGTGGATGGCATGGCCATTCACTGCCAACGCGGCTTCGTGCAACGCTTCAGACAGGGTCGGATGGGAGAAAACCATCATGCCGATGTCTTCGGCGCTGGTGCCGAATTCCATACCGATAGCGCCCTGCTGAACCAGCTCTGCTGCGCCTGGGCCAATCACGTGGACACCCAGTACGCGGTCAGTCTTGGCATCAGCGATGACTTTGACAAAGCCGCCAGTGTCGTTCGCTGCCATGGCACGGCCAGAAGCGGCAAACGGGAAGGTGCCGACGTTAACTTCAACGCCTTCAGCTTTCAACTGCTGTTCGTTCTTACCAACCCATGCAATTTCCGGGTGGGTGTAGATGACCGAAGGGATCAGGTCGTAGTTCATCTGGGTCTTGTGACCCTTGATGCGCTCAACCACCATGATGCCTTCTTCAGAAGCCTTGTGCGCGAGCATCATGCCGCGAACCACGTCGCCGATGGCGTAGACGCCAGGTACGGTGGTAGCGCAGTGATCGTCAACATGGACAAAGCCACGCTCGTCGATGGTCACGCCGCTGTCAGCTGCCAGCAGATCAGTGGTCACTGGACGGCGACCAACGGCAACGATCAGCTTGTCGAAAGTGATGGTCTGTTCGCCATCCTTGTCGGTGTAGGTCACGACAACTTCTTCGCCGTTGACTTTCGAACCGGTCACGCGAGCGCCCAGCTTGATGTCCAGACCTTGTTTGGTCAGGGTTTTCAGCGCTTCTTTGGACACTGCGGTGTCGGCAGCCAGCAGGAACGTGTCCAGGGCTTCCAGCACGGTCACTTGCGAACCCAGACGGGACCACACCGAACCCAGTTCCAGGCCGATCACGCCGGCGCCGATCACGCCCAGGCGTTTTGGTACCGCTTGGAATTCCAGGGCGCCGGTCGAATCGACGATCACGTTCTGATCAACAGGAGCAGGCGGAATGTCGATTGGACGCGAACCTGGAGCCAGGATCACGTTTTCGGCTTCGATGATTTCAGTCGAACCGTCTGGCTTGGTGATTTCAACTTTCTTGCCGGCCAGCAGTTTGCCGTGACCTTGCAGGGAAGTGACGCCATTGGCCTTGAACAGGGTAGCAACGCCAGAGGTCAGGCCTTTAACGATGTTGGCCTTGCGGCCGACCATTGCTGGCACGTCCATGGTCACGCCAGCGTGGTTGATGCCGTGGATGGCAAAACCGTCCTGGGCTTCGTGGAATTTCCAGGAGCTGTCCAGCAGCGCCTTGGAAGGAATGCAACCGACGTTCAGGCAGGTACCGCCCAGGGCCAGTTTGCCTTCCTTGTCGGTGTATTTTTCGATGCAAGCAGTCGAGAGGCCCAGTTGAGCGGCCTTGATGGCGGCCACGTAGCCGCCAGGGCCCGCACCAATCACTACAACGTCAAATTTCTGAGACATGAAAATAGATCCTCTATTTTAGCGACAAGCTTCAAGCCTCAAGTTGCGAGCCAAGCTGCTCATTCCGGCAGCTTGCAGCTCGCAACCCGAAGCTGCTTCTATCAGATATCCAGGAGCAAGCGAGCCGGGTCTTCCAGCAGATTCTTGATGGTCACCAGGAACGTCACGGCTTCTTTACCGTCGATCAGGCGGTGATCGTAGGACAGTGCCAGGTACATCATCGGACGGATCACGACCTGGCCGTTGATGGCCATCGGACGCTGGATGATGTTGTGCATGCCCAGGATCGCAGCTTGTGGCGGGTTGACGATCGGGGTCGACATCATCGAACCGAAGGTACCACCGTTGGTGATGGTGAAGGTACCGCCGGTCATCTCGTCGATGGTCAGCTTGCCGTCACGGGCTTTCTTGCCGAAGCCGGCGATGCCGCCTTCGATTTCAGCCAGGCTCATCAGTTCGGCGTTACGCAGGACCGGTACTACCAGGCCACGGTCGCTGGACACGGCAACGCCGATGTCAGCATAGCCGTGGTAGACGATGTCGCCGCCGTCGATGGAAGCGTTGACTGCCGGGAAGCGCTTCAGGGCTTCGGTGGCCGCTTTCACGAAGAACGACATGAAGCCCAGGCGCACGCCATTGTGGGACTTCTCGAACAGGTCCTTGTACTTCGAACGCAGGGCCATGACTTCAGTCATGTCGACTTCGTTGAACGTGGTCAGCATGGCCATGTTCGACTGTGCTTCAACCAGGCGCTTGGCCACGGTGGCACGTACGCGAGTCATCGGTACGCGCTTCTCGGTGCGGTCGCCAGCAGCGAATACAGGCGCAGCGGCAGCTGGAGCAGCAGCCTTGGCAGGTGCGGCAGCCGGAGCGTTTTTCTTGGCTTCGACAGCAGCAACCACATCTTCCTTGGTCACACGGCCGTCTTTGCCGGTGCCTTTGATGGAAGCCAGGTTGATGCCGTTTTCTTCAGCCAGCTGACGCGCAGCCGGTGCAGCGATTGGATCTTCACCACCCGCAGCCGGAGCGGCAGCAGCAGGTGCGGCAGCCGGAGCAGCAGCGGCGGCTGGAGCAGCGGCAGCAGCACTGCCCTCTTCGATCGAACCCAGTACCTGGTTGGACAGGACGGTAGCGCCTTCTTCGGCAACGATGGCGCCCAGGACGCCGTCGGCTTCGGCCAACACTTCCAGAACAACCTTGTCGGTCTCGATGTCGACGATCAGGTCGTCACGCTTGACGGCCTCGCCTGGTTTCTTGTGCCAGGTGGCAACGGTGCCATCGGCAACCGATTCCGGGAATGACGGGGCTTTGATTTCGATAGCCATTATCTGTGGGTCCTTAAAATTCGGTTTCAGTCAGCGCGAAGGCGTTAAACAGTGAAAGCATCTTGCAGCAGTTTTTCCTGCTGCTCGGCGTGCATCGACGCATAACCACACGCAGGTGCAGCAGAAGCATCACGGCCGGCATACTCCAGGCTCAGGGCCTTGTTGTGGTTACCGATGCTGCGACGCAGATGATGCTGGCTGCTGTACCACGCGCCCTGGTTCATCGGTTCTTCCTGACACCACACCACGTGGGTGAGGTTGGTGTAAGGCGCGATGGCCTCCATCAGGTCGTCTTCCGGGAACGGGTAAAGCTGCTCGATACGCACGATGGCGATGTCTTCGCGGCCTTCGGCACGACGTTTTTCCAGCAAGTCGTAGTAAACCTTGCCGCTGCACAGGATCAAGCGAGTGACCTTGGCTGCGTCCAGGGTGTCGATTTCCGAAATAACGGTCTGGAACGAACCGTCGGCCAGATCTTCCAGGGTCGAGATGGCCAATTTGTGACGCAACAGCGATTTCGGAGTCAGCACTACCAGCGGCTTGCGCAGCGGGCGGATCACCTGGCGACGCAGCAAGTGGTAGATCTGGGCCGGGGTAGTCGGCACGCACACCTGGATGTTGTGCTCAGCGCACAATTGCAGGTAACGCTCCAGACGGGCCGAGGAGTGCTCCGGACCCTGACCTTCATAACCGTGTGGCAGCAACATGGTCAGACCGCACAGACGGCCCCACTTGTGCTCGCCGCTGGTGATGAACTGGTCGATAACCACCTGGGCACCGTTGGCGAAGTCGCCGAACTGGGCTTCCCAGATCACCAGCGCGTTTGGCGTGGTGGTCGAGTAACCGTATTCGAACGCCAGAACGGCTTCCTCGGACAGGAACGAATCGTACAGGTCGAAACGTGGCTGGCCTTCATACAGGTTCTGCAACGGGATGTAGGTGCCCGCGTCTTTCTGGTTGTGCAATACCGCGTGACGGTGCGAGAACGTACCGCGGCCGATGTCCTGGCCGGTCATGCGGATCGGGTGACCTTCGAACGCCAGGGTCGCGTACGCCATGGTTTCAGCGTAACCCCAGTTGATCGGCAGGCCGCCGGCTTGCATCTTCTGACGGTCTTCGTAGATCTTCGCAACCTGGCGCTGTACGACGAAGCCGTCTGGAATTTCCAGCAGCTTGGCAGACAGTTCCTGCAGGGTTTTCAGATCGAACGAAGTGTCATGACGTGCAGTCCAGGCGTGGCCCAGGTACGGACGCCAGTCCACGAACAGCTCTTTGTTCGGCTCTTTGACCAGGCTTTTTACTACATGCAGACCATTGTCCAGGGCGTTGCGGTATTCGTCGATTTTCGCCTGAACACGCGCGTCATCCAATACACCGGCCTTGGTCAGGCTTTCGGCGTACAGCTCACGGGTGGTGCGCTGCTTGGTGATCTGCTGGTACATCAACGGTTGGGTGCCGCTAGGCTCATCCGCTTCGTTGTGACCGCGACGGCGGTAGCAAACCAGGTCGATGACCACGTCACGCTTGAACTGCATGCGGTAGTCAATGGCCAGTTGGGTCACGAACAATACGGCTTCCGGATCATCCCCATTCACATGGAGGATCGGCGCCTGGATCATCTTGGCAACGTCGGTCGCGTACTCGGTAGAGCGTGCGTCCAGCGGGTTGCTGATGGTGAAACCAACCTGGTTGTTGATAACGATGTGAACCGTGCCACCGGTCTTGAAGCCGCGAGTCTGCGACATCTGGAACGTTTCCAGGACCACGCCTTGACCGGCGAATGCCGCGTCACCGTGGATGGAAATCGGCAGAACCTTCTCACCGGTGGAGTCGTTGCGACGATCCTGACGAGCACGCACCGAACCCTCGACCACTGGAGAAACGATTTCCAGGTGGGACGGGTTGAACGCCATGGCCAGGTGAACTTCACCGCCGGTGGTCATCACGTTGGACGAGAAGCCCTGGTGGTATTTAACGTCACCGGAACCCAGCTCGACCTTCTTCTTGCCTTCGAACTCGTCGAACAGCTCGCGCGGGTTCTTGCCGAAGGTGTTGACCAACACGTTCAGGCGACCACGGTGAGCCATGCCGATCACGATTTCCTTGGTGCCGTAGGAACCGGAACGCTGGATCATCTCGTCAAGCATCGGAATCAGGCTCTCGCCGCCTTCCAGGCCGAAACGCTTGGTGCCTGGGTATTTGGTGCCCAGGTATTTTTCAAGGCCTTCGGCAGCGGTGACGCGCTCAAGCAGGTGGCTGCGCACATCGGCGGACAGCACCGGACGGCCACGCACGCCTTCCAGGCGATGCTGGAACCAGTGGCGCTGCTCGGAATCGGTGATGTGCGTAAATTCAGCGCCGATGGTGCGGCAATATGTCTGCTGCAACGCTTCGTGAATTTCGCGTAGGCTCGCTTCCTCTTTGCCGATGAACAGGTCGCCGGCACGGAAGGTCGTATCAAGATCGGCATTGGTCAAGCCGTAGTGATTGATCGACAGGTCCGCAGGTGCAGGACGCTGCCACAGCCCCAGCGGATCAAGCTGGGCTGCCTGGTGGCCACGCATACGGTAGGCCTGGATCAGTCGCAGTACTTCAACTTGCTTCTTCTCGTGCTCACTGCTCACGCTTCCGGCGGAAACCGGCTGGGCGCGGCGCTGGTTCTTTGCCAGCAGCACAAATTGATCGCGAATTGTTGCATGCGATACATCGGTGGCAGCGTTGCCGTCTGAAGACAACGTCTGAAATTTGGTGCGCCATTCTTCTGGCACAGCGTTAGGGTCGTGCAGGTAGAGCTCATAAAGCTCTTCCACATAGGCAGCGTTACCACCTGAAAGATAGCCGCTGTTCCACATGCGCTGCATCACGCTTTCTTGCATGCTTGGTCACCCTCGATTTGGGGACACCACCGGCGAAAACACCGAGTTTGCTTGCAAAAGGCCAAGTGCAGCGACCAAAACAAGCCACTTAGGATCACGCTGATAGTTCGGGTACCAACCCGAATGCCCCTGCTTGTCTCATTTCTTCAAAATAAGAGCCGCGGCTTTGTAAGTCGCTGCTCAAGTTAAAACTACGGCGCCGGTTGAAGCCTGCGCCGTAGCATTTACGGGCACAACGGTCCTGCTTTTACTACAACGTCTTACACGCCGCTTTGCAGCAGCATGTTACGGATGTGACCAATGGCCTTAGTCGGGTTCAGGCCTTTGGGACATACGTTGACGCAGTTCATGATCCCGCGGCAGCGGAATACGCTGAACGGGTCATCCAGTGAAGCCAGACGCTCGGCCGTCTTGGTGTCACGGCTGTCTGCCAGGAAGCGATAGGCTTGCAGCAGTGCAGCTGGACCCAGGAACTTGTCCGGGTTCCACCAGAAGGACGGGCAAGAGGTCGAGCAGCAAGCGCACAGGATGCACTCGTACAGACCGTCGAGCTTTTCGCGCTCTTCCGGGGACTGCAGACGCTCGATGGCCGGAGCCGGCGTGTCGTTCTGCAGGAATGGCTTAACCTTTTCGTATTGCTTGTAGAAGATGCTCATATCGACGACCAGGTCACGGATAACCGGCAAACCTGGCAGTGGACGTACAACAAGCTTGTTCTTCTTGACCACGGCCGACAGCGGCGTGACGCAAGCCAGGCCGTTTTTGCCGTTGATGTTCATGCCGTCGGAGCCGCAGACACCTTCACGGCAAGAGCGACGATAGGAGAAACCCTCGTCCTGCTCTTTGATCAGGGCCAGCACATCCAGCACCATCAGGTCTTTACCACCGGTATCGACCTCAAATTCCTGCATGAACGGCGCAGCGTCCTGATCAGGGTTGTAGCGATAAACACTGACTTTCAACATGGCAGCCACCCTTAGTAAGTCCGAATTTTCGGTTCAAACGTCGGAACCGTCTTCGGCGAGAAGTTCACGGCACGCTTGGTTACGCGCTTGTCACCCGGGAAGTACAGGGTGTGGCACAACCAGTTTTCGTCATCGCGATCTTCAAAGTCTTCACGAGCGTGAGCACCACGGGATTCTTTACGAACCTCGGCGGCAATCGCAGTCGCTTCAGCCACTTCCAGCAGGTTTTGCAGTTCAAGGGCTTCGATACGAGCGGTGTTGAACGCCTGGCTCTTATCGTTGATCTTGACGTTGGCAATCCGCTTGCGCAGGTCTGCCAGCTGGGCAATACCCTTCTGCATGTATTCGCCAGTACGGAATACACCGAAGTAGTTCTGCATGCAGCTTTGCAGCTCGCGACGCAGGGTTGCTACGTCTTCGCCATCAGTACGCTCGTTCAGAGCATTCAGGCGTGCCAGGGCAGCCTCGATGTTGGCGTCGGTCGCGTCATCGTATTCGATGCCGTCGGTCAGGGCTTTTTCCAGGTGCAGGCCGGCAGCGCGGCCGAATACCACCAGGTCGAGCAGCGAGTTGCCGCCCAGACGGTTGGCACCGTGAACCGATACGCAAGCCACTTCGCCTACCGCGAACAGACCATGAATGATCTCGTCCACGCCTTCGGCGTTCTGGGTGATCGCCTGGCCATGAATGTTGGTCGGCACGCCGCCCATCATATAGTGGCAAGTTGGAACTACTGGTACTGGAGCAACCACCGGGTCAACGTGTGCGAAGGTCTTGGACAGTTCGCAGATACCTGGCAGGCGGCTGTGCAGCACTTCTTCGCCCAGGTGATCGAGCTTCAGCATCACGTGGTCGCCGTTCGGGCCGCAACCGTTGCCGGCGATGATTTCTTTAACCATCGAACGGGCAACCACGTCACGACCGGCAAGGTCCTTGGCGTTCGGAGCATAACGCTCCATGAAACGCTCGCCGTGCTTGTTGATCAGGTAACCGCCTTCACCACGGCAACCTTCTGTAACCAGTACACCGGCGCCGGCGATGCCGGTTGGGTGGAACTGCCACATTTCGATGTCTTGTACCGGCACGCCTGCACGCAGGGCCATGCCAACGCCGTCACCGGTGTTGATCAGGGCGTTGGTGGTCGAAGCGTAGATACGACCTGCACCGCCCGTCGCCAGCACGGTAGCCTTGGCGCGGATGTAGGTGGTTTCACCGGTTTCGATGCAGATAGCGATCACGCCGACGAATGCGCCGTCCTGGTTCTTCACCAGGTCAACCGCGTAGTACTCGTTCAGGAACGTGGTGCCGGCTTTCAGGTTGCCCTGATAAAGAGTGTGCAGCAGTGCGTGACCGGTACGGTCGGATGCCGCGCAGGTACGGGCAGCCTGGCCGCCTTTACCGTAATCCTTCGACTGGCCGCCGAATGGACGCTGGTAGATACGACCCTGTTCGGTACGGGAGAACGGCAGACCCATGTGGTCCAGCTCGAACACCGCAGCCGGGCCTTCCTGACACATGTACTCGATAGCGTCCTGGTCGCCGATATAGTCGGAACCCTTGACGGTATCGTACATGTGCCAGCGCCAGTCATCGTTCGGATCCGCAGAAGCGATGGCGCAGGTGATGCCACCCTGGGCCGATACGGTGTGGGAACGGGTCGGGAACACCTTGGTGATCACGGCAGTCTTGTGACCGCCCTGGGCCAGCTGCAGTGCAGCGCGCATGCCGGCGCCGCCGCCACCAATAATGATGGCGTCAAAAGAAATCGTTGGAATGTTAGCCATGAATCAGATACCCCAGAGAATCTGCACACCCCAGACGAAGTAAGCGAACATTGCGACGCCGCATACTGCCTGGAAAAGGAAACGTACTGCAGTCGCGGACTTGCCCAGCGCCATCGGCGTCAGGTAGTCGGTCGCGATGGTCCACATGCCGACCCAGGCGTGAGCGCCCAGGGCCACAAGGGCGAGCAGACTGAAGATACGCATCCCGTTGTGGGAGAACAGACCGTGCCATTGGGCGTAGCCAATGCCAGGGTTTGCAACGAGGTACCCGATCAGGAAAATGAAATAAGCCGCGAGAACGACCGCAGACACACGCTGCGCCATCCAGTCATAGAGGCCTGAACGCGATAGGTTCGTAACGCTGGTTACCATATCCAAACTCCTGCCAGAACGATCAGCACCACGGAAATGGCGATGATGATTTTCGAGCCCAGGCGGCCGCCTTCCAGCGTCTCACCGATGCCCATATCCATGATCAAGTGGCGCACACCGGCTACCAGGTGATACAGCAGAGCGGACAGGAGGCCCCATGCTACGAACTTGGCCAGCGGGCTGGTCAAGCATGCCTTCACCTCGGCGTATCCTTCCTCGGAACCCAGGGATTTGCTCAATGCATAAAGCATGATGCCCAAGCCCAGGAACAGGATGATGCCGGAAACACGGTGCAGGAACGACGTAACGCCGGTGATGGGGAGTTTGATGGTCCTTAGGTCTAGGTTTACAGGTCGTTGGCTATTCACGGCTTTTTTTCACACTGAAGAGCCCCTAACAATCAGGGCAAAGTTGTTGGGGAGTGCACTGGTCAGGTAAGCACCACCCAGGGAGTGCGACCCCCAATGAAAGCAAGCCCAAAAGCCCTTGGCGGTCGGTGGCCGAGTATAGACAGTTAGGCTACTAATGACAACGCGCACTCCTCACCCTAATAGCTGATTGCGCTGACGGGATAAAAGGCGTAAACGGCAGGCAATTTCGAGGAAAAAGTACGGTTAAAGCCTTCTGGAGCAAGACTTTAGGCAAATTGACATCTGGATTTATATCAATATAGTGGTGCGGGCCCTGCGTGGGGGGTCTGTCTGATGATTTGAAGCATAAATAGGAGGCCACATGGCTGACAAAAAAGCGCAGTTGATCATCGAGGGCGCAGCCCCCGTCGAGCTGCCCATTTTAACCGGCACCGTTGGTCCCGATGTTATCGACGTACGGGGCCTGACGGCCACGGGCCGTTTCACTTTCGACCCAGGCTTCATGTCGACCGCTTCTTGCGAGTCGAAGATTACCTATATCGACGGCGATAATGGCATTCTGCTACATCGCGGCTACCCGATCGAACAACTGGCCGAGAAATCGGACTACCTGGAAACCTGCTACCTGCTGCTAAATGGCGAATTGCCAACAGCCGAGCAAAAGGCCCAGTTTGTCAGCACCGTGAAGAACCACACCATGGTTCACGAGCAGTTGAAGACCTTCTTCAACGGCTTCCGTCGCGACGCCCACCCAATGGCCGTCATGTGCGGTGTAGTCGGCGCCCTGTCGGCCTTCTACCACGACTCCCTGGACATCAATAACCCGCAGCATCGCGAAATCTCCGCGATCCGTCTGGTTGCCAAGATGCCCACCCTGGCCGCAATGGTTTACAAGTACTCCATGGGCCAGCCCATGATGTACCCGCGCAACGACCTGACGTACGCGGAAAACTTCCTGCACATGATGTTCAACACCCCGTGCGAGATCAAACCGATCAGCCCGGTGCTGGCCAAGGCCATGGACCGGATCTTCATCCTCCATGCCGACCACGAACAGAACGCCTCGACGTCCACCGTGCGCCTGGCGGGCTCCTCGGGTGCCAATCCGTTCGCCTGTATCGCCGCGGGCATCGCTGCACTGTGGGGCCCTGCCCACGGCGGTGCAAACGAAGCCGTATTGACCATGCTCGATGAAATCGGCGATGTGTCCAACATCGACAAGTTCATCGCCAAGGCCAAGGACAAGAACGATCCGTTCAAGCTGATGGGCTTCGGTCACCGGGTCTACAAGAACCGCGACCCGCGCGCCACCGTCATGAAGCAGACCTGCGACGAAGTGTTGAAGGAACTGGGCATCAACAACGATCCGCAACTCGAACTGGCCATGCGCCTGGAAGAGATCGCGCTGACCGACCCGTACTTCATCGAACGCTCGCTGTACCCGAACGTCGACTTCTACTCGGGGATCATCCTCAAGGCGATCGGCATTCCAACCAGCATGTTCACCGTGATCTTCGCCCTGGCGCGGACCGTGGGCTGGATCTCCCACTGGAAAGAAATGCTCTCCAGCCCGTACAAGATTGGCCGCCCGCGCCAGCTGTACACCGGCTACGAGTCGCGTGACATTACCAAGCTGGAAGACCGCAAGTAAGCATTCAACTGCTTAGCTGCATTGAGAACGGCCTCCCTTAGTGGAGGCCGTTTTGTTTGTGCTGCCTGACATACCGCTTTCGCGAGCAAACCCACAGTTGACCGCATTTCAAAGGATGAACGCGGTCAACTGTGGGCTTGCTCGCGAAGGCAATAGCGCAGGCAACACAGAACCCCAGGCAAAAAAAACCGGCCTTTCGACCAGGGCATTTCTTACTGAGCTACAACCTAAGCGGTTGACCGCCCCGCTCGCCCCAGGCCAGTCTGCGAGCGCACAAACTGCGGGAAGCGCTTTCACTGCCGCCACCGATTTATGGGTGATGGAGAAGAGCCAGTGATCATCCAGAACAGCGCCGGGTACTCCCATAGCTGACCGCATCGCCCGGGCGCACATCATTCAACTGTGGGAGCCGGGCTTGCCCGCGATGAGGCCGACCCAAACACTACAAATCATCCAGCCAAAAAAATACCCCGGCCTTTCGACCGGGGCATTTCTTATTGAGCTACAACCTTAGTGGTTGACCGCCCCGCTCGCCCCCAGGCCAGTCTGCGAACGCACAAACTGCGGGAAGTACAGCGCCCGTTCTTTCACTGCCGCCGCCGACTTGTCGGTGATGGAGAAGAACCAGATACCCACGAACGCGATGATCATCGAGAACAGCGCCGGGTACTCGTACGGGAAGATTGCTTTTTCATGGTGCAGGATCGAGACCCAGATGGTCGGGCCCAGGACCATCAGGCCAACCGCACTGACCAGACCCAGCCAGCCACCAATCATCGCGCCACGGGTGGTGAGGTTTTTCCAGTACATGGAAAGCAGCAGCACCGGGAAGTTACAGCTGGCGGCAATGGAGAACGCCAGGCCGACCATGAACGCGATGTTCTGGCTTTCAAACAGGATACCCAGACCAATCGCCAGCACTGCCAGGGCGATGGTGGTGATCTTCGACACGCGAATCTCATCCTTCTCGTTGGCCTTGCCTTTCTTGATCACGCTGGCATACAGGTCATGGGACACCGCCGAAGCACCGGCCAGGGTCAAACCGGCAACCACCGCGAGGATGGTGGCAAACGCCACGGCCGAGATGAAGCCCAGGAAGATACTGCCGCCCACCGCGTTGGCCAGGTGCACCGCCGCCATGTTGTTACCACCCAACAGAGCGCCTGCTGCATCCTTGAACGCCGGGTTGGTGCTGACCAGCAGAATCGCGCCGAAGCCGATGATAAAGGTCAGGATGTAGAAGTAGCCGATAAAGCCAGTGGCATACAGCACGCTCTTGCGGGCTTCTTTAGCGTCACTCACGGTGAAGAAGCGCATCAGGATGTGTGGCAGGCCAGCTGTACCGAACATCAGGGCCAGGCCCAGGGAGAACGCCGAGATCGGGTCTTTTACCAGGCCGCCAGGGCTCATGATCGCCTCACCTTTAGGGTGAACCTTGATCGCCTCGGAGAACAGCAGGTTGAAGTCGAAGTTGACGTGCTTCATCACCATCAGTGCCATGAACGAAGCACCGGACAGCAGCAGCACTGCCTTGATGATCTGTACCCAGGTGGTCGCCAGCATGCCGCCGAACAACACATAGAGGCACATCAGGATACCCACCAGGATCACCGCAACATGGTAATCAAGGCCGAACAGCAACTGGATCAGCTTGCCGGCGCCGACCATCTGCGCAATCAGGTAGAACGCCACCACCACCAGCGAACCACAAGCCGACAGGCTGCGGATCTGGGTTTGCCCGAGGCGATAGGACGCTACGTCGGCAAACGTGTACTTGCCCAGGTTACGCAGGCGCTCGGCGATCAGGAACAGAATGATCGGCCAGCCCACCAGGAAGCCGATCGAGTAGATCAGGCCATCGTAGCCAGAGGTGAACACCAGTGCGGAAATCCCCAGGAAGGACGCCGCCGACATGTAGTCGCCGGCAATCGCCAGGCCGTTCTGGAAACCGGTGATCTTGCCGCCAGCGGCATAGTAGTCAGCCGCCGAGTTGTTACGCTTGGACGCCCAGTAGGTGATGCACAATGTTGCGCCGACAAAGGCGACAAACATCAGGATCGCCGCAACGTTCAACGGTTGCTTGTGCACTTCACCGGTCAATGCGTCCGCCGCCCAAACGGCAGGAGCAAAAAGCGAAGCGCCGAATACAGCCAATAGACGACGGATCATTGCGCAGCCTCCTTGAGAATCGCATTGTTCAGGTCGTCGAATTCGCCATTGGCGCGTCGCACGTAGATGCCTGTGAGCACAAAGGCCGAGACAATCAGCCCAACCCCAATCGGGATCCCCCAGGTGATGGACGACTCAGGGCTGATCTTGGCCCCCAAGACTTGTGGCCCATAAGCAATCAACAGGATGAATCCGGAATACAGCCCGAGCATGATCGCCGAGAGAATCCAGGCGAACCTTTCCCTTTTTCTCACCAGCTCCTTGAAGCGCGGGCTGTTTTGAATCGAGAGGTAAATGCTGTCGTTCATTGTTTTTATCCTCGCAGCACAGCTTTTTTATTATTGGAACATATCCACTGTATGCGGCTGCGGGAGAGGTTCCAGACGACCTTAGTCTTAGAACCAGTGTAGCGAGGGTTTGGGAGGTGACAGAAACAATTGCGGGAGTGAGCTTATGTGAGAGCGGGCTTGCCCGCTCCCACACAAGGCACACCACCAATACTTTTCAGGGGGTCAAGGAGCGGTCCACTCAGCCACACGCTCAGGGTGCTTGGCCACCCAATCCTTGGCCGCCGCATCTGGCTTGGCACCTTCCTGGATAGCGAGCATTACTTCGCCGATTTCATCCTTGGAGGCCCACTGGAATTTCTTCAGGAACGCCGCGACTTCCGGGGCTTTCTTTTCCAGGCCCTTGCTGCCGATGCTATTGACCGTCTCGGCGGCGCCATAGATGCCTTTTGGATCGTCAAGGAAACGCAGCTTCCACTTGGCGAACATCCAGTGTGGCACCCAGCCGGTCACCGCAATGGAATCCTGCTTGTCTTCGGCACGGGTCAACTCAGCGATCATTGCCGCCCCGGAACTGGCCTGCAGCTTATAGTCCAGGCCATATTGCTTGATGGCTTCGTCAGTCTTGAGCATCACGCCCGAACCGGCATCAATGCCAACGATCTTGTTCTTGAAGGTGGTGTCGGTCTTCAAGTCCTCGATGGACTTGGCCTTGACGTACTCCGGCACGATCAAACCGATCTTCGCATCCTTGAAGTTGGGGCCGTAGTCGACCACTTTGTCCTTGTTCTTGGTCCAATACTCGCCGTGGGTGACCGGCAGCCAGGCCGAAAGCATGGCGTCCAGTTTGCCAGTGGCCACGCCCTGCCACATGATCCCGGTGGCAACCGCCTGCAGTTTCACGTCATAGCCGAGTTTTTGCTTGATCACTTCAGCCGCCACGTGGGTGGTGGCGACACTGTCCGACCAGCCGTCCACATAACCGAGGCTCAGGGTCTTGCTGTCGGCGCTGGCCAGTGTGGAACTCATCGCAACTACCAAGGTGGCAGCTGCGCCCAAGAGTCGTCGCATCTTCATAGTGCTTCCCCGAAAGTGCTGCGCCCGACGGATGCCGAGCGACGTCAACCTGTTGTCATGTGGTGCCGTTCGATCATCAACCTGCTGAACCTGTGGACCTGCTCTGACTACGACCTCAGCGGAGCAAGAAACGACATCACAACGCCAGCAGGAAAATTCCTAGGACGCAGCGTCAAAATCCCGCCCGAACTTTGCATGTCAAAATTATGCGGTCCCCCTGAAAACCGGCAAATGCAGGTAAGATGCGCGGCTTTGTTCCCACACGGCCTGACCATGACCGCGACTGCCCGCTTCCCCTTCATGCCTTATGTATTTGCCTTGCTGCTCGGCCTGTTCGCGCTGGGCGGCTACTGGTATGGCCTCGGCCAGCCAGTTGTGCTGCCGGACGTCGCCAGCGCCAGCCACAAGTTGCAATGCGCGTCCTACACGCCCTTCGACAAGGACCAGTCACCGTTCGACCAGCCGTTCAAACTGCGCCCCGAGCGCATGGACGCCGACCTGGCATTGCTGGCCACGCGCTTTGAGTGCATCCGCACCTACTCCATGACCGGCCTCGAAGCCCTGCCGGACCTGGCGCGCAAACACGGCCTGAAGTTGATGATCGGTGCCTGGATCAACAGCAACCCGGTGGACAACGCCAAGGAGGTCGACCTGCTGATCGCCTCGGCCAATGCCAACCCTGACGTGGTCACGTCGGTGATCGTCGGCAACGAAGCCCTGTTGCGCAAGGAAATCACCGCCACGCAGTTGGTGAAGCTGATCGAAAAGGTCAAAAGCCAGATCCAGCAGCCGGTCACCTATGCCGATGTCTGGGAGTTCTGGCTGCAACAC
Source organism: Pseudomonas sp. WS 5412 (assembly GCF_012985615.1). Classification (NCBI taxonomy): domain Bacteria; kingdom Pseudomonadati; phylum Pseudomonadota; class Gammaproteobacteria; order Pseudomonadales; family Pseudomonadaceae; genus Pseudomonas; species Pseudomonas sp. WS 5412. The sequence continues at coordinate 1,245 of NZ_JAARMB010000009.1, read as the reverse complement.
CCGGAAATTGCCCCGGCGGTGGATTTCCTGACCATTCACTTGTTGCCGTATTGGGAAGATGACCCGGCGGGGATCGACCAGGCTCTGCGCCATGTCGGCGATATTCGCCAGACCTTCGGCAACCGCTTCGCCCCCAAGGACGTGATGATTGGCGAAACCGGCTGGCCCAGCGAAGGCCGCCAGCGGGAAACCGCAGTGCCGAGCCGGGTCAACGAAGCCAAGTTCATTCGCGGTTTTGTCGCCATGGCCGAAGCCAATGGCTGGCATTACAACCTGATCGAAGCCTTTGACCAGCCGTGGAAACGCGCCAGCGAAGGGGCGGTCGGCGGTTACTGGGGGCTGTTTGATGCCGATCGCCAGGACAAGGGCATCCTGGCCGGCCCGGTCACCAATGTGCCGTACTGGCCGCTGTGGCTGGGCGTTGGCGGGCTGATCCTACTGGGCACCCTGGTGCTCGGCGGGCGTGTGCGCAGTACCCGCGCCGCGTTGTTGCTGCCATTACTGGGCGCGGTGGCGGCGGGCTCGATTGGCAGCTGGGCCGAACTGACCCGAGTGACCGCGCGCTTCACTGATGAATGGATCTGGGCCGGGCTGTTGCTGGCCCTGAACCTGTTGGTGCTCGCCCATGGGGCCCTGGCCTTGAGCGCTCGCCAGGGTTGGCGCGCACGGGCCTACGCCTGGCTGGAGCAGCGCGCTGGCTGGTTAATTGCATTCGCAGGGTTCGCCACGGCGGTAATGATGCTGGCACTGGTGTTCGACCCACGCTACCGCAGCTTCCCCACTGCCGCCCTGCTGCTGCCGGCGCTGGTCTACCTACTGCGCCCGGTCAGGGGGCCACGCCGGGAAATGGCCCTGCTGACCTTCATCATCGGCGCCGGCATTGCACCGCAGCTGTACCGCGAAGGCTTGATGAACCAGCAGGCCCTGGGTTGGGCGCTGGTCAGTGTGTTGATGGTTGCAGCCTTGTGGCGTTGCCTGCGGGTGCGCAATCCCTGAGATCGCTATCGCACCGCTCCCACATTTTGATTTGTGAATACATTCAAATGTGGGAGCTGGCTTGCCTGCGATGGCGGTACATCAGCCAATACATTTATCGACTGATACAGCGCCATCGCAGGCAAGCCAGCTCCCACAGGTATATGCGCACGCTTCGACGATCAGGTCGGCTGTCAGGCCGCCTCGCTTTGCTTTTGATCTGAGGCGCCCCGTTAAACCACGCTGGCCGTCATCCGATATTGATTTGGG